>JBDKHE010000217.1:0-4156 GCA_039797805.1 Verrucomicrobiota bacterium | reverse complement strand
CACGGTGAATGCGCCGGGCTCGACCACGCGCTGCATCGCCACATTCCACAGGGCGAGTTCAGTGGGCTCGATGGCGAGGGTGACGCGCTTCGCCTCGCCGGGTTGCAGCGCGACCTTCTCGAAGGCCGCGAGTTTCATCACGGGCGTGGTCACGGAGGAGACTTCGTCGCGCACATAGACTTGGGCGACTTCCTGGCCCGCGCGGGCACCGGTGTTCGTGAGTGTGAAGCTCAGCGTCGCCCGGCCGTCGGGCGCGATGGCCGGGGTTTCGACCTGCAGGTCGGAGTAGGCGAACGTCGTGTAGGTGAGCCCGTGGCCGAAAGCCCACAGCGGCGCGGGGGAGGAGAAGACATAGTCGCGGCCCAGCTTTCCCGGCGAGCCGGGTTTGCGGTAGTGGCCGCGCTCACTCGGCTTGTAGTCGTGGACGGTGGGGATGTGTCCGGCGCTCTGCGGCACGGTCATCGAAAGCCGGCCGGAGGGATTGACCCGGCCGAGGAGCACATCGGCCACGGCGTAGCCCTGCTGCTCGCCGGGATAGAACGCCTCGACGATAGCGGGCACCTGCTCCTGCATCCACGGCACGCTGTAAGGCCGGCCGTTGAGGAAGACCACGATCACCGGCTTGCCGGCGGCGAGCACCGCGCGCACGAGATCCTGCTGCACGCCCGGCGGCACGGGGTCGGTGACATCGTAACCCTCGCCCACGGTGCCGGAGATCGGCACGGACGGATCCTCCCAACCGACGCCGCTGAGGATCATGCTGGTGTCGCCGAGGACGATGACCGCGGCGTCGCTCTGCCGGGCCGCGTCAACGGCGGCGGCAAAGCCATCCCGCGAGAGACCGACCAGGTCGCAGCCCTTGGCGTAGTTGATCTTCACCCCGTCGCCGAGCCGTTCGCGCAACCCGCGCAGGATGGTGACGCCGTCGCGGTTGCTCTTGCTCCAGCAATAGTCGCCAAACTGCACCTGGTCGGCGTTGGGCCCGATGACGGCGAGCGAACGCAGTTTCGCAGGGTCGAGCGGCAGGAGGCTGCCGGTGTTTTTCAACAACACGATGGACTCCTCGGCGATCCGCCGCGAAAGCGCGACGTGTTCGGCCGAGCGCGTCACGCGGGCCAGGCGGGCCGCGTCACTGTCGGGCCGGCCGTCGAAGAGTCCGGCTTGGAACTTCACCCGCAGGATGCGCGCCGCCGCCCGGTCGATCACACTTTCCTTGATCCGCCCCTGCCGGACGAGAGCCGCGAGATGCTGGAAGCCATCGGGCCGCGGCGCCTCGAGATCCACGCCAGCCTCAAGCGCCAGCGCCCCGGCCTCGGCCGCGTCCCCGGCGACATGATGTCCGGTGAACAGCTGGATCACGCCGCTCCAGTCCGAATAAGTGTAGCCGGCAAAGCCCATCTCCCCGCGCAGGACCTCCTCGAGCAGCCAGCGGTTGGCGTGGGAAGGGACGCCGGCGATCTCGTTGTAGGAAGGCATGACGGACAGCACGCCCGTCTCCCGGATGTTCGCCTCGACGGGCGGGAAATACGTGCTGCGCAATTCCCGCTCCGCCAGGAGGCTTGGGGCGGAGTTGATGCCGTTCACCGGCATGCTGTAGCCCGCGAAGGTCTTGAGCATGGCCAGAGCCTTGTTGGGGGCGAGCGTCCGGCCGCCGCGCAAGTCGCCCTGGATGCCGAGGGTGTAGGCCGTCGTCATGCGGGACACGAGATACGGGCTCTCGCCGATGCACTCCTCGACGCGGCCCCAGCGGGGGTCGCGCACGACCTCGATCATGGGCGTGAGCAGGTGATTGATGCCGCCCGCCGTGGCTTCCTCGGCGATCTGCGCGCCCATGGCCCGGGCCAGACCCGGGTTCCAGGTGCAACCGAGGGCGAGGAACTGTGGGTAGATGGTGGCGCCTTTCGCGGGCACTCCGTGCAGGCCCTCGTTGACGGTAAGGGCGGGAATGCCGAGCCGGGTTTTCTCGCGCAGGTAGCGCTGGCCGGCCGCGAGGCGGTGCGCGCTCTCGACCAGATCGTCGCCAAACTTCACGCACAGCACGCCGACGCTTTGGTCGCCGAAGAGCGCCGCCAGCGAGGCCTCGTCGGCCACTTCGCCGTTCATCTTGAATTTGTCGGCACCCTTCTGGATGAGCTGGCCGATCTTTTCCTCGAGCGTCATCCGGCCGAGCAAGTCGCGGACCCGCTCGTCCACCGGCAAACGGGCGTCGCGATACGGCTCGCTGGCGGCGAGGAGACCGGTGGCCAGCACGAGGAAGGCCAGGGGGCCGCGGAAGTGACGGAGGGTTGTTTTCATGTCAGGCGGCGATCACGAAGGCGACCCGCGTGCCCAAGGCGGCACCGCGAGTCTCCCTGTTGATCCGGAACGCGGCAGAAGACCTCCCGCGAATAATGCGAATAGACGCGAATTTCAGGGGGAGAGAAGCGGTCAACGCGGGGGTTCGAGCCGCCCACCGTTTCCTGCCGGCTGGTTTCAGTGTTTTTCATTCGCGTTTATTCGGGTGATTCGCGGGCGACTGAATGGTCCCGGTTTGATAGAGGACGAATTGTTGGTCGCCGCGGATCGTCCGGTCGCCGTCGCGGAGGATGAGCCACGACCGCGGATCATAACCCACGCGCAGGGCGCCGGCGTAGCCGACCCCGCCCAGTTGCGGGTAAATCCCGGCGAAGACGATGTCCGAGCACCGGTCGAGGCGGAAGAGCGGCCAGCCCGGTCGCATGGCGGCGTTGCCGCTGTAGCCGAACAGGCGCACGCGGCGGCTGTCCTGCATGGCAATCGCGGTGTAGCTGCCCTCGGCCTTCATCGAATAGATGTCCACGTTCTCGGCGTCCTGCAACTCGACGACGGCCTCGCCGCGGGCATGGAGGGGGTCGATGTGATAGAAACGCAGGGGCTCGCGGGTGCCGCGAATCAGAAGATGGCGGTAATCCGGCCCCTGCGACCACCAGCCCAGCAGCGTCTGCGAATACCAGCGCCCGCCGCCGCCACCCTCGATGACCACCATCGGCTGCCCGACCACCGGGGCGTCGGGGTGCCACGTCGTGCGGATCGGATAGATGTTGCGCACGACGGAATCCCGGCCCGCCCGCCAGCGGAGCGCATAGACGCTGGGGTTGAGCACCGGCAGCTCCAGCTTCACCATCGCGAGCATGGAGCGCGCCTGCGGATCATCGACCGTCTCCACGAGGGGTTGCGGATGTCCGGGGTCGGCGAAGGCGGGAGCGCCGGGCAGGGGCGTGATGACACTGGTGAGGTTCGTCAGCCCGAGCAACTTGGTGCCGGCGCGCAGGCGGAGGGGGCGGGAAATCCGGTAAATGCCCTTCGGCAGGAAGACCGCGTCATGGGCGTCGATCGCCCCCTGGATGGCCGCGGTGTCATCCTGAAGCCCGTCACCGGCCGCATTCCACGGGGCCGCGCGGACGTTGGCGGTGTCGGCGGAGAACCAGTCCGGTGGCGCGGGAAAACGGTGGCGGGTCAGCAGCTCGGCGGGCGGCGCCGTTGCGGGGCCAACTTGCAGGAGGGGAGCAGCCCGCTCCTGGCCGTCGATCCAGAGCGGGTCGCGGCGAGGCTGCCCGCCCAGGAAATCGGGGGATTTGACGATGCCGCCGGCGAGGTAGCGCGCGATATGGGTCCAGCCCGCCGGGTTGCCGGCGACCGGCGGATGATCGGCGATTTGGGCGACGGTGGCGACGCGGTCGAACCAGACGTTGTCCAGCACCACGGAGCGCGGCGTGACGATGGCGGGGCCGTCGCCCCGCACGCTGATGACACTGTCAATGACATTGATCCCGCCGTCCCAGGCCGCCGCGCCCAATTCCCCGCGGATCGGCGCGCCGCGAATCTCGGCGCCGACCACGGTCAGCGCGCCGCGGGCGCGATAATAGATCGACGCCTCCTCCTGATCCCGGAGCGTCAGATCGCTGATCAGCGGCGAGGGCTGGCTGCCGGGCAGGTAGAGGCCGTAGCGGCCGCCCGTGACCCGGATCGCGTGCATCGCGCCGCCCGAACCGGGAGCGTTCAGGATGCCGGCGAAGGCGCCGGTGGCCTGCACCGACACGTCCTCGATCGTCGAGCCTTCCGCGCTGCGGTGGTCAATGGCGACGGCCCCGGGGTTGCCCGCTCCCAGCTCAAAATCAAGGCTGAGAATTTTCTGGTT
>JBDKHE010000216.1:0-3990 GCA_039797805.1 Verrucomicrobiota bacterium | reverse complement strand
AAGCCAGCGGAAAGCGTGTCAAAAGTCTGGGTGTACGTGCCGCTCGCGAGCGGTACCTGGGCCGAGAGGCGGCCGAGAAGCAGAAGACCAGTCAGGAGGAAAGCCGTGAGGCGAGGGAGTCCGGTGCGCAGGGATGTAAGGAACATGGGAGGAGTGGTTGCAGGAAAGCTGCCAGTTGAACGTCCTAAATCAACCCACGAACCGTAACAAATTCATGACGGTTGCCCGCTCGTGAGCATCGAGAGAAGGCTGCGGGCATTCGCCGGCCCGCCGCCCCGGCGGAAAGTGGCACCACCGACGGTTTTTTGCTCCGGGCCGGACCGTCCCTTACCGCGGGGTGACGTGAATCGCGCTGTTCACCGAGCCCGGTGTGGCGGGGGCGATCTTGAGGGCGGGGTTGTTGAGCAGACGGATCATTTCACCGCCGGCCATGAGCACGGACCCGAAGAACGCGGTGTATTCGCCGGCGCCGCGGTGATCGTAGTAGACCATGTCGTTGGCGTAGGTCGTGCCCTCGCAGATGCCGCTGACGCGTCCATCGGGCAGCACGCGGGTGGCGACGCCGTTCCAGCCGGTGATGGCGACCGGGCCGTAGAGCGGGGAGAGCCAGCCTTCGTTCACGCCGCGCGCCACGGCGAAGACGAACATCGCGCTGGCGGAGGTCTCAAGGTAGGCGCTTTCGCGGTCGAGCAGGTTGTGCCAAAGGCCCGAGCCGTCCTGCCGCTCGGCCAGGCCGCGGATGTGCGAGCGGAACAGATGCAGCACTTTTTCGCGCCCGGGATGATCCTTGGGCAGCACGGTGAGGAGTTCGGCCATGGACATCACCGCCCAGCCGTTGGCCCGGCCCCAGAAGTAGCGTGGGGAGTAGGGATCCGCATTCTGGCTCCAACCGTGGGCGTAGAGCTCGCGCGCCGGGTCGAAAAGCCGCGCCGAGAGCTGCACGACCTGGCGCACGGCATCGTCGAAGTAGCGGGTCTCGCCCGTGAGCACGCCCATCTGGGCGAGAAACGGAATGCTCATGTAGAAATCGTCGGTCCAGAGCGAGACGGCCTGCGGTCGCTGGCGGGCCAGCGTGCCGTCGGGCAGGCGGAACTGTTGCGTGGAGATGTATTTGTCGACCACGTCGATCCACTGGCGCCAGCGCGAGTCGTGGCGCCGCCGCTCGGTCCGGATGAGGGCCGCGGTGATTGCGCCGCAGTGGTCGAGCGCGGCCATGTTCACCATTTTGGTGAATTCGCTCTTCTGGCCGGTGCGCTCCTCGCGGGCGCGGAAGGCGGGCATCCAGGTGAAGACGAAATCGTAGAACCGGAAGTTGTGCTCGCGGAAACTCGGATCGCCGGTGACCTCGGTGATCAGGTCAAAGGCGGTCATGGTCACGCCGTTGACATAGTCCCAGGTGTTGAGGTGCCCGAGGCGGGCGTCCAGCACGGCCCCGGCGGTGAGCTTCGCCGGGTCGGTGATCTCCAGGCCGGTCTGATTGTCGAAGACCTTGAACGGGCAATGCGCCACCGTGTAGTCGCGGATGAGGTCGAGCTTGGCCTTCACTTCGGCCGGCGTCGGCACGGCATACGGGATCGCGTAGTCGGGCACGGCGCTCCGGCCTTCGACGGGACGCGTGTAGTCGACCGCGGCCGCGGCCGAGGCGAGGCTGCCAGCGAGAAACAGCGCGGCGCTGACGGAGGCTGACCGGGAAATGGCAGGTGGGGATAGTTTCATGGGTCGGATCGGGGTGACCGAACAAAGATGAGAGAGATCACGGTTGCGAGGCCCGCGGAAAATCCGGTCGGGGTAGACAAATCACCAGCCGGCAACGTCGGGAGCAAGGCTATCTCCCGCCGCCGCGCCTCGGTGATCGATCAACCTCAAGAACGAGGTCTGTCGGTTTTTGCGGTCGACCTGTGCGCTGGTCGGGTGTCGTATGCGCGCTACTCCCCCATGAAAAAATCCCCGTTGTTGAGTCTGTTGCTGCTCCCTTTCATCCTGCCCTCGCTGATGGCCACCCCGACCACCAAAGTCATGTTGCTCACCGGCCAGTCCAGCAAGTATCACGACTGGACGCGCTCCGCGCCGCAGGTGCGGGGCTATCTGGAACAGACGGGACTTTTCACCGTGGACACCGTGACCACCCCGCCGGCCGGGACCGACATGGCCGGGTTCGCCCCGCGTTTTTCCGACTATGCGGCGGTGGTGATGGTATACGAGGGCGCGGAGTTTCCCGCGGCGACCAAGCAGGCTTTCGTCGACTACATGAAAAACGGCGGCGGGCTCGTGGTGATCCATGATACGGACAACGCGTTTCCCTACTGGCCGGAATGGAACGAGATGATCGGCGTCGGTGGTTGGGGTTTGAAGGCCGACGGTGGCATCGGGGCCCGCGACGAATCGTGGGGTCCCATGATCCGCTGGACCGACGGTCACATGGTGCTCGATCACACCACGAAGGGCAATGCGACCCACCCGAAGCGGCACGATTTTCTCGTCGTTACCCGGACGCCCGACCACCCGATCATGAAGGGTCTCCCGGCGCAGTGGCTGCATGCGAGCGACGAGATCTACAGCCGCCTGCGGGGTCCGGCCAAGAATGTCACGGTGCTGGCGACGGCGATGCCCGACAAGGCGGTCTACCCGACGGCCACGGGCGAGAACGAACCCATGGTCATGGCCATCGCCTACGGGAAGGGTCGCGTGTTTCACCTCACGCTGGGTCATGTCAATTCCTCCGAGGCCGCGCCTTACCTGGCCCTGGCCTGCGCCGGCTATGCCACCCTGGTGCAGCGCGGCACTGAGTGGGCCGCGACCGGCCAGGTCACCCAGCCGGTGCCCGCGGATTTTCCGACCGCCGAGGCCGTTTCACTGCGAAAGGAGTGAACAGGGTGTGAGTGGGGCCAGTCTCTGACTGGCCGCTCCCATTCGTGAGGAAACGGCCGGTCGAAGACCGGCCCTACCCCACCTGAGTTGGTGAATATTTGGCGCCGCGGACGTTGCCAGTGCTGGGGCTCAACCCACCTCGATGATCGCTTTCAGCACGGCCGGGTTGCCGGCGATGTCCTTGGGGAAGAGGCGCGGCACGTCGGCCAGGCCGAGGCGGTGCGTGATCCAAGGGCGGGTGTCGACCTTGCGTTCCTCGACGAGGCGGATGACCTCGCGGAACGTGCCCGGCAGGGCGTTGCGGCTGGCCAGGATGGTCAGTTCGCGGCGGTGGAAGTTGGGGTCGTTGAAGGTGACGTCGCCTTGGAAGAGTCCGACGAACACGATGCGGCCGCCGGGTGCGGGCAGGTCAAACGCGGCATTCATCGAGCCGGCGTTGCCCGTGGCGTCGATCACGCAGGTCGGGAGTTCGCCGCCACCGATGCGGCGGAGCTCGTCGAGCGCGCCCGGGCCGGGCTTGAGGGTGTGTTGCACGTCGACGTTGTGACAGAATTCCAGCCGGGCGTCGCTCACGTCCATGACGGCGAGCGTGGCGCCGGTGACCTGGGCGAATTGGATGACGCTGAGCCCGATGGGACCGGCGCCGATCACGAGGACGAAGTCGTCCTTCGTCGGCGCGGCGCGCTCGACGGCGTGCGCCCCGATGGCGAGTGTCTCGACCAGGGAGAGGGATTCGAAACCGAGCTTGGTGGACGGGTGCAGCTTGCGGGCCGGCACGCGGATGAGCGGCCGCATGCCGCCGTCGACGTGCACGCCCATCACCTGGAGGGCGGCGCAGCAGTTGGGTTTGCCCCGTCGGCAGGCGATGCACGTGCCGCAGTTGAGGTACGGCTCGACCGCGCAGCGATCGCCGGCCTTGAGGCCGTGGGGTTCGTCACCCGGGTCGATCACCTCGACCCCGAGCTCGTGGCCCAGCACGCGCGGGTAGCTGAAGAAGGGCTGCTTGCCGGCGAAGGCGTGCAGGTCGGTGCCGCAGACACCGATGCGATGGACGCGCACGAGCGCCGTGCCGGGCACCGGCTCAGGCTCGGGGCGTTCAACGGCAGAAAATTTTCCGGGGTG
>JBDKHE010000215.1:0-3505 GCA_039797805.1 Verrucomicrobiota bacterium | reverse complement strand
TTGCCGGCGGCGAGGAGTTTGGCCACGTAGTTCTCCGCGGCGTGGTGCGGGATGCCGCACATTGGCGTCTCCTGACGCCGCGTCAGCGTGATGCCGAGCAGGCGGGCACCCATCTCGGCGTCCTCAAAAAACATCTCGTAGAAGTCACCCAGCCGGAAGAGCAGGAGGGTGTTGGCGGGGAGACCGCGCTTCACCTCAAAATACTGCTGCATCATCGGCGTGAGCTTTTCTGTCATAGGGCGTGTAGAGGGAAGTGAGTAGCGGGAAGGCCGGCGGTGGCTACCAAATTCTACTCGCAAGCCGCCTCCGGCCAACCTCACCCTTGGTCATGGGTCTCAAACTCCATCATCTCGACCTGGGTGGCGCGGGGCGTCCGCCCATGATCGTGCTCCACGGACTGCTGGGGTCGTCGCGCAACTGGCTCAGTACCGGACGCGATCTGGCGCGGCATTTCCATGTGTTCGCGCTGGATGCCCGCAACCACGGCAAGTCGCCGCATGCCCCGGAAATGAACTATGATGTCCTGGCCCAGGACGTCGCCGGCTGGATGCAGGACCAGGGGCTGGCCCGCGCGGCGATCGTCGGACACAGCATGGGGGGCAAAACGGCGATGCTGCTCGCCTGCCGCCGGCCCGAATTGGTCGAGCGGCTCGTGGTCGTGGACATCGCCCCCAAGGACTACTCGTGGGCGGCCCATCGCGGGGAGTTCGCCGCCATGCACGAACTGGATCTGACGAGCCTTACCTCCCGCAGCGAAGCCGAATTGCGTTTCGAGGCCCGGGTGCCGAATCTGGGTGTGAGGAAGTTTCTCTCCACCAACCTGACCCAGTCTGACGATCGGAAGTGGAGCTGGCTGATCAACCTCCCGGTCCTGACTGAGGCCCTCCCGGTGTTGGAGAGAAACGCCCTCGGCACGGCCGATCGCTTTGCGGGCCCGACGCTGTTTGTGCTCGGCGGCCGCTCGCGTTATGCCGAGTCGGGTGATCATGCGCTGATGCGACGGCACTTTCCGGCGGCTCAGATCGAGACCATCGCCGAGTCCGGTCACAACCCGCACATGGACGCGCGGGAGGAATTCGTGAGGGTGGTGACACTCGGCAGCTGAAAGGATTGAGTGGCGCCCGCGGCCTGCTCAGAGGCCGGCCTTCACTCACCCGACCTGACCGCAGCCTCACGTCTCGTTGACCACGGGCACGTGATTGCGCATGACCTCGGCGCGGCTGCGCTCGGCAAACGGCAGCCAGCAGCGTTTCGCCCAGCGGTTGTACATGATGAGACCGCGCAGCCACTCGTCGCAGGTCATGGCGATCCAGATGCCGACCAGCCCCCAGCCGAGGTGGAGACCCATGAACCACGAGTTGGGCACCCAGATCAGCCACATGCACAGGATGCCGACGCGCATCGGGAAACGCGCGTCACCCGTGGCCCGCAGCGAGTTGATGACGACGATATTGAACACCCGGCCGATCTCGAGCACCAGGGAGAGTCGCAACAGGAGCGCGCCCCCCGCGATGATCTTGGGATCGTGGGAAAAGAGCCCGATCAGATGTGGAGCAATGATGGCGATGATGATCATGCCGCCGGCCGTCAACAGGAGGCAAAGCTTCAGGCTGCTGAGCAGCTGCCGGTAGGCCCCGTCAAAATCACCCGCGCCGATCATCCGGCCCACGACGATTTCCGTCCCCAGTCCCAGCGACAGGCTGAATAAAATCACGAGCGACTGCACCGTTTGCGAGTAGGCCATGATGGAAAGGCTCTCGGCTCCCATGCTGCCGATAAAGCCCGTGATCGTGAGCAGGGCCAGCCAGTACGTCATGTGCTCGCCCGCTGCAGGCAGGCCGATGTGCAAAATGCGCCGGATACGCTCGAGGGAGAGGGTGAAGGGCGTCCGCCAGTGCAGCCGGATGCCCAGCCGCCGGTGCAACAGGAACAGCAAGGCGGTGGTGGCCACCAACCGGCTGAAGACGCTGGCCCAGGCGACGCCTTCCACGCC
Source organism: Verrucomicrobiota bacterium (assembly GCA_039797805.1). GTDB lineage: Bacteria > Verrucomicrobiota > Verrucomicrobiia > Opitutales > Opitutaceae > Lacunisphaera. The sequence goes on along the minus strand of JBDKHE010000215.1, from coordinate 1,512 downwards.
AAATTTCGGCAGGCCAAAGAAGCCGAAGAGCACCAAGGACACGCCGACGACGTTGAGGATATTCTGTCCGACCGTGACGAACATCACGTCCCGCGTGTTGCCATGGGCGCGCAAGATGGCTCCGACCGCAGTGTTAATGGCCTCCAGAAAGAGCGTGCCGCCCATCAGCGACAGGAATGGGACCGCATACACCATCAGGTTATCCGGCAACTGCATGAGCCGGAGCAGCGGCGCGTTGAACAGAAACACGGGGATGCTCACGAGCAGGCCCATCCAGAGATTCACCCCCAGGGCCGTGCCGGCGATGCTCTCCGCGCCCTTGCGGTCGCCGGCGCCAAGATGGTGGGTGATGACCACGCTGGTGCCGATACCGATGAAATTGAAGCTGATCAGGGCCAACATGATCAGCCGGTGGGAAACCCCGAGGGCGGCCACAGCACCGTCGGAGACATGGGCGACCATGAACGTGTCCACCGTGCCGATGAGAATGCGCAGGCTCTGCTCGACGAAGATCGGCCAGGCGATCGCGAGCAGGGTGGGCGTCTTGGTGGGCGTGGTTGGTTGCATCTGGCGGACTGAGCAACACGGGCAACGCGCCCATGAGTAAAGCCGAATTCCGGCTGACTCGCGCTAACAGGTGAGCAGGAAGCAGGGAGCAGCAGGACAATTGGCTCACGAGTCGATCGCAACCTACCTGGGCACCAGCGTCCCTTCGTAGGGGCGTCGCTTGCCGACGCCCGCATTCACTTCTGATTGAATTACCCCGTCTTCACACGCGCTGCGGTCGGTCGGGAGACCGACCCTCCACGGGGAAGACCGGGCCGATTAGTGCCTGGACCAGATCCGCAGCGAACTCAAAAGGAAGTTCTCCAAGGCGACCGACTCGTTCAAATTCAGGCGCAGCAGGCCACTGTCGTGCTCCAACTGGGCGATCGCCGCGACCACGGACCGGCGGGCGTTCTCATCGCCTTCGAGGAGGCGGGCGTGGGCATGGCGGCGGGTGGCGTGCTCGATCTCGGCAAAAAGCTTGGAGCGGACGCCGTTGGCGATGCCGGTCTCGATCGCGGCCTGTTCATCGTCGTCAAGATCGGCCGGCAGCTTTTCCTTTTGCTGTTTCCAAATCTGGTCGGTGGCGGCCGCCAGGACGGCGTTGAAGCGGGTGATGAGGCCGTAGACCGAGATGACCTGGTCGGCGATCGCACGCTTGTCGGCCTGACCGGCGGCGAGCTGACCCAGCCAGGTCGTATAGTGCGCCAGAGTGCCTTGCCAGAGTTCGCGCACGGCGGGATCGGCATCGACGAGGGCCTCGTGGCCGGCGTCGGTAAAGCGGAATAACAGGCAGCGGCTGCGGATCGTGGGCAGCAGCGAGTAGGGGCGCGTAGTCAGCAACAGAATGGTCGTGCTGGCGGTGGGTTCCTCGAGGGTCTTGAGGAAGACGTTGGCGGAGGCCTGGTTCATCCGGTCCGCCTCGTAGACCACGAGCACCTTGCGATGAGAGATCTGCGGGGAAAC
>JBDKHE010000214.1:0-8123 GCA_039797805.1 Verrucomicrobiota bacterium | reverse complement strand
GTGGTTACACCGGTGACCCCCGCGTTCTGGTGGACGCAGGGAAATCCCTCCACGCAGCGAGCCCGCTCGAACGGGCGGCTGCGGTCCGGCTATTCGCGGGCTCGCGGAATGCCCCGGAAGTGTTGACGCCGCTGCTCAAGGATTCCGCACGCTTGGTGCGGCTCGATGCGGCGTGGGCCTTGTCGCCCGAACTCCTGCCGGACTCACCCGCCCGGAAGGAACTCGATGCCTACCTCGCCCTCTCGCTCGACCAGCCCAGCGGACGGATCCGACTTGGACAGGATTTGGCCAATCGCGGTCGCTTGGTTGAAGCCGAGAAGGAGATGGCCCTCGCCGCGCAGTGGGATCCGTATTCGCCGGGCATTCTCGACACTCAGGCCCTGGTGTTGGCTGGATTGGGCCGCAGCGCCGAAGCGGGGGACAAATTTTACCGGGCCGCCGAACTGGCGCCCACCAACGCGACCCTGTCGATGCGCGCGGGGCTGGCCTTCGCGGAAGCGGGCCGTCTGCCCGAGGCGGAGAAAGCGTTCCGGCTGGCCGTGACACGCGATCCCCATTTTGATCGAGCATGGTATAACCTCGGGTTGCTTTACGCGCAGGAAAGCCGATTGCCGGAAGCCATCGAAGCGCTGCGCCAGGCCGAAGCCGCTGCCCCGACGGTCGCTGATTATCCTTACGCTCTGGCCACCGTTCTGCTGCGGGCGGGCGATCCGGCCGCAGCGGCTTCGGCGGCGGAGAGGACACTGTTCATCGAGCCGAATCATGCTGGTGCCCGGGAGATTTTGCGGCGGGTGGGCGGCAGGTAACCTATTGAGGATCAGCACATGATGGGTATACGAAAATCCTCTTCCGGTGATGTTTGCCGGAGTCAATTGCCATGATGAAATGCCTCGGCTTGGTTTCGGCTGATTGTCTTGATCAGGCTGGGCAGTGCGGTAACCGGATCACTGAAGAGGTGCAGCACCGGCTTGGGAAGCAAGCGAGCGCCAATCTGATCTCCCTGAACCTGCATACCTCCGAGATCGCCGCGCATAGCCAGAAAAACGACTGGATGCAGTTGGCCGCCAAGCTCGGCGGGGCGGCGGATTGGATGAGATCGGTGGGAGCGGAAATGCTGGTGCCCTGTTCCACCAATCTGCATCTGGCAGCCGAGTCACTGTCGCCCAAGCTGCCAGTCCTACACATTGCCGATCCCACGGCGGCGGCTTTGCGTCGCGCTCGGGTAAAGCGCATCGGGCTGGTGGGGGCCGCCAGCGAGCAGGAAGAAAAATACTGGCGACGCCGGCTTGCGCGGGCCGGCTTTCGCGATGTCTTCACCCCGGTGGTCAAGGACCGGGAGCATCTCGCGATGTTAATCAACGAAGAATTGCGACTGGGACTGGTAAGGGAAACCTCGCGGGCCGCGATTTTGCGGATCATCCATTCCCTGCGCCGGGGAGCGGGGGTGCGCGCGCTGGTGCATTGCGCGCCGGAACTGTCGCTGGTGTCACCCGAGGAAGACTCGGTCCTTCCGGTTTTTGACGCCACGGAACTACATGTGCTGGCCGCCGTGGACTGGGCATTAGCCAGCGAGGAGAACAACCAGCACACAGTGTTGTAGAGGTTAACGTCGCGCAGAGATATTTCCCCTGAAAAAAGAGCGAATTCCCAAGTCACGATGAATTACTTTTGGCACTCTAACGGTTTTGTTGATGCGTGTTTTACGCCACATCATCGAGGAGTGTCCAAACGGTGGGTAATCGGCCGGAACTGGCTGCTGCCACCACCGTCCAGTTCACGTTGCCCGTTGCGGGCCACGGTTATCGCCGCGAGGTGGTTCGAACTGCCGGGGGCTGGGTGCATTGCGAGGTGCAATGCGCGACCATGTGCGCAGAGCATCGGCATGAGGAACACTTGCGGATCACAGTCACCGAAGAAAAAGCAGACTTCAGCCTGCGGTGGCGGCCGACCGGCGCGACGCGGCGCAGCACGCTTCGCGCCCAAGGCCGGCAGGTTCTAATCGTGCCTCCCGGCGTGGCGCACGAAGTCGTATGGCACCGGGAGGTCGGGGTGGCCACCCTCTATATGGAACTGCCGTGGGTGCAGTGGATGGAGCCGGAGAGCCCGCGACAGGTGTCCATCGAACCGGTCGAGCACTACTCCAGCAGCGAGCCAGCGATTGGTGAAATGCTCGGAATCATGCACCGGGCCGCCCACACCTCCGGGCCGGCCGATGAACCGGTCCTTGGCACCATGGGGGCAGCCCTCGCGGGACAATTGTTACGGGCCCATCGGGCGGCGCGGCGGAACCGCCATCCCAAGCGTTGGGCGCTGACGCGACCGGCACTTGATGGGATTCGGGATTACATCAAAGGCCATCTTCACGAACCGCATACGCTGGCCAATCTGGGGGCGCGGGCTGGAATGAGTGCGAACTACTTCGGGCAGTGCTTTAAGGCGGCGGAGGGCATGCCCCCCATGACGTATGTCTATAACCAGAGAGTTATCTGGGCGCGCAGTTTACTCCGCACGGGGAAGCACACGGTGGCGGAAGTTGCACAGATGGTGGGATTTACCGAGCAAGGGCAGCTGGATTATCATTTTCGCCGAGTGTTGAACAATGCGCCGCGCGACTACCTTCCGCGAAGGAAGGAGAGATAATTTCGGTGGAAAACGAGGGATTTCCACAGTCATGGACTGGCAGAAAGCATATTCTCCAAGGGTTTGACTTGCCGCGGGCTTGGGCCAACGCCGCGTTTCACCACCCAGCAATTCTACCTGAGAACAAATAATACTCCCATGTTCATGCTGACGTCAATTCCTCTCCCCCAAGCGCTGTGCTATTACGCGGCGGCGCAGTTGTTGCGCCCCTTGCTCGGAGCGAAAGCCCCGACCGTCACGGATCTGATCACGATGGAACTCACCAACCGCCGGGCGAAGTCCATCGCGGAAGAATACCTTGAGTCCCACGGTTACCCGACCCTGCGGGTGTGTCAGCGCAAGCTGGCGGGCAAGCGGACGCCTGCCGTCGTGGCCAGGTCGCGTCGCGCCTCACGGACCGCTCTGCGGGTGCTGCATCGGCCATTGGCGCAAGGCGATCCCGCTCGCAACTGACTTTGGCGCGATCCGGCCTGCCGCGTGCGCACATTGGCGCATGAAGGTCGGGTCGGTTAAGATCATGTGGAGTCGGAAGGCTCGTTTTTTCGCGTGAAAGCGGTGAAGGGCAAGCGGCGCAACCAAGGCCGTCCGATCCGGCCGGGATGTTGCAAGAGCGCCTTTCCTTCGGGCAGCGCGAGCAGCCGTTGGGGCTTGAACCACGGCTCGTCCACCCACTGCCAGTTGCGGGAGGATCGCCCGGCGCTGACTCCTCCGCTGTATTTGCGGATTTCCCGGCCGCCCATTTTTTCGGAGAGGATCTTGGCCCCCTGCTCGTCGGCCGCCCGGAAATGAATCTGGGTGCGCAGGTTCGCCATGAACACGTCGGCCTTTTTCTGGTGATCAAAGGAGGCGTAGAGGGACAACGGGGTTTGGGTCGCCAGCATGACGCAAACCCCGGCCTCGCGCAATTCGTCGACCGTCGCGTGGTCGGCGAACCCGTCCTCGGAGAGCAGCGTGGTTTTCTGACCTTCATCAAGGGCCAGCACGATGACGTTTTTCTGGCGCGTCTCCGCTTCCGGCAGATCAAAGCGTCGGAAGGCGTGCAGAAAAAACAGCTGCTTGCAGAGCAGGTTCACATAACGCCGTTCGGTCTGGTAGCTTTGCGGAACCGACAGGCAGATGAGTTTGCCCGCATCCACTTCGCTCAGCGAGAAGTTCGGCTCGGTGGAGCAGAAGACATCGGCGATGTCAGGAATGACATACGGCCGCAGATAGTTGGCGACGGTCGAAATCGAGCCGCCCTTTTGTTCCGGCGGCTGCGCGGCGAAGTCCCGGAAAAAAGCCGCCTCATCCTTTGCCACTTCGGCGAGCTGGGCCAGTTTCCCGGTCAGCCAGGTCGTGTCGGCGGACTGGCAGATGATGTTATGCACGTTTTCGAGCGTTACTTCCGCCCCGATCAGGGCGAGTGCCTGCATGGCGTGGGTGATGGCATCCCGGGCGGTTTCCTTAAAAAAGGCCTGGCCGCTGCGCTGGCCGGCCGCGGTCGCCGTGTCCACAATGAGTTTGGCATAGGTGCTCCAAGGAATGGAGCGGTCGGCCAGCAGGTTGAGCCGCAAAGGTGGGGTCCATTGTGCCCGGGGAATCCCCGGTGGCCGCACGCGGATCAGCCGGAGGTCGTTTTCCTGACCGAGTTCGCGGGCGATGGAAGACAGCGGTTGCCACAGAACGCCCTTGGAATCGATCGCCAGAATCCCGGTGCCGGGCAGGGTTCGCCGGAGTCCGTGGATGATGGGCACGAGCGCCCGCGCGGTCTTGCCCGTGCCGGTGGCCCCGGTGATGAAGAAGTGACAGCACAGTTCGTCGCGGGTCCAGGTCTGACCCCACAGTTTAAGAATCACCGCGTGTCCCGCCTTGGCGGGGAAAGCGATGCCGCAATAGAGGAGCCAGGTTCCCACCACGGCCGCGAGGAACGCGACCCATGTGTTCGCTGGGGGCGCGGTAACTTGGTAGGACAGGCCGGCGATCACAAACGCGCCCCCCGCGAGACGTAACGTGGGCCAGTTCACGCAGCAAAAACCAGCACCGCCACCATCGCGCCGAAGGCGACCCCGGCGACGAGGGCGGCCAGCACTTCCCGCCGTCGGCCGATGGCCGCCGCCGCCTGCGCGGTCTCCAGCAGTTTCGCAGCCGACTCCTGCACCGTGCCGATGTCCTGCTTGGCCGCCGCGATAGCGGGCATAAGCGCCAGGTTGACCTTCCGGGCGAACGCCTCCGGGTCCGGCGTCAGCGCCTGATGCAGCTGGGTCAGCTTGCCCGACAGTTCATCAACCTTGGCGACCGCCTCTTTGGCCTCCTTGAGGCGTGAATCGAGCGCCGTCTTGAGGTCGAGTGCCGCCGCCCGCAGCACCTCCTCGGCCTTCAGGTTGGTGCTCCAGTGCCAAGCCAGCAGGAGAAAGATCGGGTCGTCCGGCTGAATCTTGTGCCGGGTGAGGAGCCAGTGCAGGTCCTCCGGCATCTTTTTCGGATCAACCAAATCCTCCGGCATCATGCGAAGAGCACCGTTTCGGCCTTCTTGAATTCATCCGCCATCCGGTGGTGGAAACGCATGCACCGGGAGCGGTCGAGGATGTGCAATTGCGCGGCCGTCCGGCCCCGGCCGACGGTGAGGTTGGCCAGTTGGAGCCGGTTGCGGGTGATTTCGGCAAGGCAGGGCACGTCAATTTCCACGGCCCCCTGCATCAACAGTTTTTGACGGGTGGCGCTCTGGGCGAACAAACTCAGGGGCGAACCTTCCCGCAGATTGTGTGCGACGAGCCAGCGCACCCGGTTGCCATAGGTATCCACCAGATTCGCGACCTGCGAGATGGCATCCTTGTCGTCCACGACCACGACGACAAACACGAGGTCGAACCCGATCCGCTCCTGCGCTTCAACCAAGTCGCATTCCTCGATCCAGAGCTCCAGTTTGTCCCCGCCGGCCGCGCGGTTGTCCGCCAGCACAAACTGGGCGTCGCCGTCGGTGAGCGTCCGGACGAGCTGGTCGAGCACTGCCAGCTTGTCGGCATCCACGTCGGTGTCGATGAACTCGGCCTCGGGCACGTAGCGTCGGAAGGTCGAATTGGCGTGGTCGAGGTCAAAGGCCCGCACGCGGGCCCCGCGTTCGATCAGGTAATCGTGGAGTAGCGTGGCGACGAAGCTTTTGCCGATGCCGCCCTTTTGCGGCCAGACGGTCAGGAGTTTCTTGCGGGCAGTAGTGGGTGGTTCAGAGGTCATCGCGGGCGATGTTGGGACCACGCCGACGCGGTGAAGCGGGTGGTGGCGGGTTGGTGGTGGTGCCGAGTCCGGGCAACAGGTTCGGCGTGGCGGCCGGGCCGGGTTTGCCCAGATGCGGGCGGCGTGCCCGCTCGATTTCGGCTTTGGTGAGGTATCGACGGCAAAAGACGCCGATGGCGGTTGGCGAGACGGTGATGCCGTGTCGCGCGAGGGTGGCGGAGATCTGCTCGTAGCTCATGAATTTGGCGCGCTGGAGCAGCAGCACCTCCCGGTAAGGGGCGAGCAGGCTGCGGGTGTGCGCCGCCGGGTCGTAGTGGGCCGCGTCGGCCAGGAGTCGTTGGCGCAATTCATCATCGGGCATGGGAAAACAGTAAGCATATATTATGCGATTATACAAGTGCGTCCGACGCCGTATCCGGCCTGGTGGCGGTGGCAAGGTGGTGGCAAGGTGGTGGTGGCGGCCGGCATTTCCTAACGCGTGCGTTAGGGGTGGCGCGTCCAAATCCCAATGAAATAAGGGTGATCCTGCGCAATGACCGGATGGGTCTGGTCACTGCTACGATTTTTCAGCGAGGCGGATGCCTGCAGTGGAATAAATTCATCTCGGGCGGCAAAAACAGGTGAATGTCGCTGGCTATATTATGCGGATATGCTAGATTGCTGGCAATGGTCAGATTCGATAAACCATGTCGTCGGGTAGCTGGAGCCGTGGATTACTTCCGCGAGCACTTGGGCGTGGGCGACTACCTGACGGAGGGTAAGCGGACGCACATGACCTGGTTCGGCCGGGGTGCGGCGAGGCTTGGGCTGGAGGGAGCCTGCGACTTGGTTCACTTCGAGAATCTATGCCGGGGGCGGCACCCGATCTCCGGGGATAAGCTCATGGTGCGGGACAAGGGTGCGCAGCGCCGGGTGTGCTACTTCGGGCAAATTTCCGCCCCCAAGGACGTCTCCCTGGCTTATCTCGTGGGCGGAGACCAACGGATCGGGGACTGGTGGGAGGAAGCCGTAAAAACGGCTTTGGCGGAGATGGAAGTCGTGACCGCCACACGGGTCCGCCGTCAGGGTGCCTGCGAGGATCGGGTGACGGGAAACATGATTGCGGCCGTCGTCACCCATGATGCCAGCCGGGCGCTCGATCCACAGCTGCACACGCATGTGTGCATCATGAACCTGACTCATGATGAGACGGAGCAGCGTTGGAAGGGTTTGCAGCCCTCGGGCTACTACCGGCATCAGGCATTTTTCCGAGAGGTCTGTTTCCAAAAACTGGCGTCCCGGATGGTGGCGGCCGGCTATCAATTGTCGGACGTGCGCGCCAGCGGGTTCAACCTGAGAGGTTTTCCCCCGGAGCTGCGCGAGCGGTTCAGCAAACGCCGGCGTGACATCCTGGCCAAAGCGGCCGAGATCGGGGCCAAGAGTCAGGATGCGTTGCAAGGTATAGCAACGAACACCCGGGCCGCCAAGCGAGCGGTGCCCACTTCTGAGTTGCAGCCCCTCTGGCGGCAGGAAGCAGGGGCCGGGCGGACCGCCATTGAGCAGGTGATCGCTGGTGCCGCCGGCTGTCGGCGGAGTCCGGCCGGGCTCGATGCCGCCGCGGCCTTGGCCTCGGCGGAAGCCCATCTTTTCGAGCGCCGGTCGGTCGTGGACGAACGGGTGTTGCTGCGGGAGGCCCTGCGGGCCGGGGTCGGCGACGCAGACCTGCCCGACTTGCGGGCGGTCATGGCCGCCCGGTTGAAGCAGGGCGGCTTGATTCGTGTTGGCGAGGAAATCGCCTCGCGCGAGGCGCTCGTCGCCGAGCAGGAATTTGTCGGGTGGGCCCACGCCCATCGCAGCGCCTGTGCTCCGCTGGGCGCGCCGGGCGAACTGGCGGGACTGGGGGCCGACCAGAAAACGGCGGTGGCCGATGTGCTGGGTGCGCGAGGCCGCCTTGTCATCTTGCTGGGCGATGCCGGCACGGGAAAGACGACCTGTCTGCGGGCGATTGTGGCCGGCGTTGAGCAGGCCGGGCGGCAGGTGTTCGGGTGCGCCCCCTCGGCGGGTGCCGCCGACGTGTTGCGCAAGGAACTCACCCCTGCGGCCGACACCCTGCAACACTGGCTGATCAATGAAACCCTCCAGGCGGAGACGCGTGGGCGGGTCCTCTTGGTGGATGAAGCCGGATTGATCTCGGTTCCGCAGATGCTGGCGCTCTGCCGGCTCGCGGCGAAGCATGACAACCGGATCATTCTGGTGGGCGACCCCAAGCAGCATCACGCCGTGGAAGCGGGCGA
>JBDKHE010000213.1:0-10139 GCA_039797805.1 Verrucomicrobiota bacterium | reverse complement strand
AGGCGATCACCGATGACGCCGCCGCCGTGGAGCTGCTGGGCAAACCCATCGCCCTGCTCGAGAATCCGCATCCCAACCCGAAGCTGACCTCCCCCGCCGATCTGGCCTACGCCGAGTTTCTCCTCACCCAGACCTCCGGCTCCAAGCCCCCGTTTCCGGCGTTCTGATTCCGATGGATCGGGCCGGCCCCGGTGATCGCCGATGATACCAGCCCGCCGCCGGTCCGAGGCTCTGGCTTTCCTTTCCGCATTTTCCGTGTATGCCGGGAGTGACTCTTCTCCATGAATATCCGCATCGGCCACGGCTACGACATCCACCGCACGATTCCCGGTCGTCCGCTCGTGCTCGGGGGCGTGACCTTTGCCTGCGAGTTCGGGCTCGACGGCCACTCCGATGCCGACGCCCTGACCCACGCGATCTGCGACGCCTTGCTGGGCGCGGCGGGCCTGCCCGACATTGGCCACTTCTTCCCGAACACCGATCCGGCCTACAAAAACGCGGACTCCCAACTGCTGCTGGGCAAGGTCATCAGCTCGCTCCGGGAGCGCGGCTGGACCCCGGTCAACGTGGACGCCACCTTGATTGCCGAGAAACCCAAGATCGCCCCGCGTCTGGCCGAGATGAAATCGGTTCTGGCCCGGTCGACCGGCCTGCCCGTGGACTGCATCGGTCTCAAGGCCACCACCAACGAGGGCAGCGACGACATCGGCCGAGGCCTCGCCATCGCCGCGCACGCGGTGGCCTTGATCCGCAAGATCTGATGCCCACAAAAAGCGCGCATTTTCAGGAGACCATCCGGGGCATGCTTGCGTGCCTTCTCGTGTGTTTTGTGGCTTCCTCCGTTTCCTGCAAGAAGCGGGAGACCGATGTCACCCGGGGCATTCGCGAGCAGGTCCTGCACCGCGGACTCTCCGCCGACCCTTCGGGACTCGATCCCCACCTGATCACGGGACTGCCCGAAATCAACGTGGTCACCGCCCTCTTCGAGGGACTCGTCAGCGAGGACCCCAAGGACGGTCATCCGGTGCCCGGCGTGGCGATGAAATGGGATACGAGTGCCGACGGACTTACCTGGACCTTCCACCTCCGTCCGGATGCCCGCTGGTCCGACGGCTCCCCGGTCACCGCGCAGGACTTCGTCGGTTCCTTTCAGCGCGTCCTGACCAAGGCGCTCGCCGCCGACAACGCAGCCATGCTCTTCGTGCTCGATCAGGCGGAATCGTGGTACCAAGGCGGCCTGCAGGACTTCAATCAGGTCGGCGCACACGCGCTGGATGCTCGCACCTTGCGCCTCACCCTGGCCCACCCGGCCCCGTACCTGCTCACCCTGCTCTCCCATCCCATCTGGTTTCCCGTGCATCTCGCCACGCTCGAGAAAGCGGGCGGCGCCACCAAGCGGGACACCCGCTGGACCGATCCCGAGAACTTCGTCGGCAACGGCCCCTTTGTCCTCAAGGTCTGGCGGCGCGGGGAAATCATCATCGCCGACAAGTCGCCGCACTATTGGGACGCCGCCACCGTCCGGCTCAATTCGATCCACTTTCATCCGGCCGCCGATGTCGACGCCGAGGAACGCGCCTTTCGCGCCGGGCAGCTCCACATCACCGAGGCCCTGCCGGTCGGCAAGGTCGAGAGCTACCGCCGCGACCAGCCTGCCCTGCTGCACATCAGCCCGTTTCTCGACACCTACTTTTACCGCCTCAACCTCACCCGCCCGGGGCTGGACAACCCTCTCGTGAGGCGGGCCCTCAGCCTCGCCATCGACCGGCGGGCCATCACGGAAAAAATCACCCGCGGCGGCCAGCAACCCGCCACCGCCTTCACACCACCCGGTCTCGACCCTTACGTCCCGCCGGTCGTGCTCAGGACGGATGTGAACGCCGCACGCCGCCTGCTGGCCGAGGCCGGTTTCCCGGAGGGCAAGGGCCTGCCGCCGCTGGAGATCATGGTCAACAGCTCCGGCAATCACCGGATCATCGCCGAGGCCGTCCAGCAGATGTGGCGCCAGCTCGGCCTGCAGGTCGAGATCAACAACATGGAGCAATCCTCGCTTTTCGCGAAACGCCGGGCCCTCGACTACTCCGTGCTGCGCTCCGAGTGGGCCGCCGACTTTGCCGACCCCAAGAGCTTTCTCGACATCTTCCGCGGCGGCTCGAGCAACAACCACACCGGCTGGGCCAGCCTGCCATACGACACGCTGCTGCGGACGGCCGACCTGACCGTCGATGTCGCCAAGCGCAACGACCTGCTGCGTGAGGCCGAGGGCGTGCTCCTCGAGGAACTGCCCATCATCCCGCTGTACACCTTCACCACAGTGCGGCTGATCGACCCTTCTGTCCGCGGTTGGTATCCGCTGCCCCTCGACCGCCATCCATACAAACATGTCTGGTTGGAGAACTAACCGAGAGATCGCCCGCTTCTCCCGCACCCTTTGCGTCCTTTGCGTCGCGTGGGTCCCGTTCATGGCCGCCTGCGCCAAGCGCGCCGCCGCCCCCGACACCCCGGTCCTGCGGATTTCCCAACGCAACGAGCCGGCCACCCTCGATCCCCAGCTGGCCACCCTGCCCGACGAGTTTTTCATCATCCGCGCGCTGAGCGAGGGACTCGTCAACCCGAACCCCACGGGCGGCGTACCCTTGCCGGGCGTGGCCACCCGCTGGGAGTCGACTCCCGACGGGTTGACGTGGACCTTCCATCTCGATTCCGCCGCCCGTTGGTCCAATGGCAACCCCGTGACCGCCGACGATTTCGTCGCTTCCATCCGTCGCGCGCTGACCCCGGCCACCGCGGCCCCCAAGGCTTCGCTCTTTTTCCCCATCCGCAACGCTTCCGCCTATTATCGCGGCAGCCTCACGGACTTCGCCCTCGTGGGCGTCGCTGCGCCCGATCGCCGCACCTTGGGGATCACGCTGGAAAGAGCCATGCCCGACTTTCTCCCGCTGGTCGCCAGCGGTCCCTGGATCCCGGTGCATAGCGCGACCGTCGCACGGCTGGGCCCGGAGTGGAGCAAGCCTGGCAATTTCGTCGGCAACGGCCCGTTCATCCTGACCGAATGGTCGCCGCACCAGCACCTCACCGTTCGTCGGTCCCCGCATTTTCACCGCGCGGACGCCATTAAACTCGGCGGCATCCAGTTCATCATTTTCGACAGCGGCGACACGGAAGAGCGGGCCTTTCGCGCCGGGCAACTGGATGTCACCATGGCCGTGCCCACCACCAAGCTCGATGGCTACCGCGACCAGCCGGCCTCGCCTCTGCGCATCGCCGACCTGCATGAGACGCGCTACCTGGCCCTCAACACCACGCGCTATCCGCTCAATGACGTCCGGGTCCGCCGCGCCCTGAGCCTCTCCTTGGATCGCGAATCCTTGACCGGAAAAATCCTGAAGGCCGGCCAGCATCCCGCTCTCAGCTTCATCCCCCCGGGACTGGGCGGATACCGGCCCGGCACCGTCCTTACCGAAAACGCTGATGAAGCCCGGCGTCTGCTCGCGGAGGCGGGTTTTCCCGGCGGCAAGGACTTCCCCAAGCTGGAACTCTCCACCTGGGGCGCCGGCACCGCCGTGCTCGAAGCCATCCAGCAACGCTGGCATCGCGAACTCGGCATCAATGTGACCCTGCTCCAGCGCGAGGCGCGCACCCACCTGGCCTCCCTGACCGACGGCAGCTACGACCTGGGCTTTGTCACCGCGATACCCGACTACGCCAGCCCGCTCGATCTCCTCATACGGTTCACCAAGAACCACGCCGAAAACTACCCGCACTGGCACAACCCCGGCTTTGATGCGCTGCTCGATCACCCCGGTCCGCCGTCGTGGATCGAGGCCGAAGCCTTGCTGCTCGATCAATTGCCCGTCATTCCTCTCTATTACAATGCCAGGTCATACCTTGTCCGTCCGTCCGTGCATGGGTGGCGGGAGGACGCCCTGTGGACCCGCTACTACCATAACGTTTTCCTTGATGCGCACTAAACTTCTAAGGCCGCTCACCGCCTTCGCCGCTCTCTTCCTGCTGTCTTTCACCGGCTGCGGTCCCAAGCCCGCCAAGACCACCGGCACCAAGCCAAAGATCCTTCATCTCGGCAACGGCGCGGAGCCCCAGGACCTCGACCCGCAGACCGTCACCGGCATGCCCGAACACAAGTTGCTCACCGCGCTTTTCGAAGGGCTGGTCAGCGAGGACCCCAAGGACCTGCACCCCGAACCAGGGCTGGCCTCGAGCTGGGACATTTCCCTCGACCATCTCGTCTACACCTTTCACCTCCGCCCCGGCCTGCGCTGGTCCAACGGCGACCCGCTCAACGCCCACGATTTCATCCACTCCTACCAACGCATCCTTTCGCCAGAGCTCGCCTCCGAGTATTCCTACCTGCTTTGGTACGTGGTCGGAGCGGAAGAGTTCAACAAGGGACAGCTCAAGGATTTTTCCCAGGTCGGTTTCAAGGCCGTCGACGACCTCACGCTGCAGATCACGCTCAAAAACCCCACACCGTGGCTGCTGCAGCTCATGGCGTCCCACTACACCTGGAAACCCGTGCCGACGCAGGTCATCGAGAAATTCGGCCCGATCAACCGGTCCCGTACCAACTGGACCCGCGCCGGCAATCACGTGGGCAGCGGACCCTACATGCTGAAGGAATGGCTGCCCCAGCAGAAGATCATCGTGGTGCGCAACCCCCACTACTGGGACGCCCAGACCGTCAAGGTTGACGAGATTCATTTCTACCCCACGGAGGACCTCAACACCGAGGAGCGGATGTTTCGCACCGGCCAGTTGCACATGACCTACGAACTCCCTTCGGCCAAGATCGAGGTCTACCGCAAGGAGTACCCCGAATCCCTGCGCATCGATCCCTACCTCGGTGTCTATTTTTACCGGTGCAATGTCACCCGCCCGCCCCTCAATGACAAACGCGTCCGCCGCGCCCTGGCCCTGTCCATCGACCGGGAAAGCCTCGTGCGCAACGTGGTGCGCGGCGGCCAGGAGGCCTCCTATGCCATCAGTTATCCCGGCACCGCCGGCTACACCCCGCGGGCCCGGTTGCACGAGGACCTGGCCGAAGCCCGACGCCTGCTCGCCGAGGCCGGTTATCCCGACGGCAAGGGACTGCCGCCGATCGAACTGCAGTACAACACCCAGGACAACCACCGCGCGATCGCCGAGACACTCCAACAGATGTGGCGGCAGAACCTCGGCGCCGAGGTTGTGCTCCGCAACCTGGAGTGGAAGGTCTACATCGATGCCGAACATCGCAGCGACTTCACGCTCTCGCGGGGCGGTTGGATCGCCGACTACATCGATCCAGACGTTTTTCTCTCCATCTGGATCACGGGCAACACCAACAACAACACGCTTTGGTCCAACGCCACCTACGACCAGCTGTACCTCGACTCGCTCAAGGCACCGGACAACGCCTCCCGCTACGAAATCTACCAGAAGATGGATGTCCTCCTCCTGGAGGAGATGCCGGTCATCCCCCTCTACAACTACAAGAAAATCTACGCCTTGAGTCCCAAGGTGAAAGGCTGGTACCCGACGCTCCTCGACAGCCACCCGTACAAGTATCTCGATTTGGAAGAGTAAAGGCCCCGCCAGCGGGCCCGGTCATCCATCAGCAGCCGCCGCGGGCCGCCTGGGCAGGGGCGAGCTTGGCAGAAGCCCACAACCAAGCGCCTGGCGGGTTTGGCCGTGCATTACCCGAAAGGGAATAAGTGCTCCGTCGGGCTTGCGCCGGAACCGGCTTTCTTCCTCACTTCCGTTCCATGTTCAGATTCGTCGCCCGCCGCCTCTTGCAGGTCATTCCTGTCTTCTTCGTGATCATCACGGCGACCTTCTTCATGGTGCGATTCGTTCCCGGCGGTCCTTTCACGGCCGAGAAGGCCGTTTCCCCCGAGATCATGCGCAATATCGAGGCGCACTACGGCCTCGATAAGCCCCTGTGGCGCCAATACCTCACCTACCTCGGGAGCATTTCCCGAGGCGACCTCGGCCCCTCGTTCAAATACCCGAACCGCACCGTCAATGAGATCATCGGTGACAAGCTGCCCGTGTCGCTCGAACTCGGCGCCCTGTCGCTTTCCGTCGCCCTGGTGCTGGGCCTGACCCTCGGCGTGCTGGCCGCCGTGCGCCGCAATACCTGGCTGGATTACCTCGCCAGCTCCACCGGCCTGCTCGGCATCTGCATCCCGACCTTTGTGCTCGGCCCCCTGCTCGTCCTGCTCTTTGCCATCAAGCTCGGCTGGTTCAACGCCTCGGGATGGTACACGCCGGCCGACCGCGTGCTGCCTTCGCTCACCCTCGGTTTCGTCTACGCCGCCTACATCATGCGGCTCACGCGCGGCGGCATGCTTGAGGTCCTGAACCAGGATTTCATCCGCACCGCCCGCGCCAAGGGCGCCACGGAGATCCGCGTCGTGTTCCGTCACGCGCTGCGCGGCGGCCTGTTGCCCGTGGTCTCCTTCCTCGGACCCGGCATCGCGGGCATCCTCACCGGTTCCTTCATCATCGAGACCATCTTCCAGATCCCCGGCCTGGGCCGCGAATTCGTCAACAGCGCCTTCAACCGTGACTACACTCTCGTCCTCGGCACCGTGATCCTCTACGCGAGCCTGATCGTCATCTGCAATCTGCTGGTCGACATCGCGCAGGTCTGGCTCAACCCGAAACTCAAATTCGAATGAGCGCCCCGGCTTCTGCCCCCGTCCCTGAGAAATCCAGTTCCTCCCTCTGGCTGGATGCTTGGCGTCGTCTCCTGCGGAACCGTCTCGCCGCCGCCGGCGGCCTGATGCTGATCCTGCTGGCCTTCGCCTGCCTGTTTGGCCCTCTACTGAGTCCCTACGGCTACGCCGACCAGAACCTGGACAACACCTTCGCGCCCCCGGGAGCCGGTCACTGGCTCGGGACCGACCAACTGGGCCGCGACCTGCTGGTGCGTGTGCTCTATGGCGGTCGCATTTCGCTCGGAGTCGGTCTCTGCGCCACCTTCGTTGCCCTGACCATCGGCGTGATCTACGGCGCCGTCGCCGGCTATATCGGCGGCCGCACCGATGCCGTCATGATGCGCCTCGTGGACATCTTGTACGCTCTGCCGTTCACGATCTTCGTTATCTTGCTCATGGTGTTCTTCGGCCGGAATATCGTCCTGCTCTTCGTCGCCATCGGTGCGGTGGAATGGCTGACCATGGCGCGCATCGTCCGCAGCCAGATCATGGCGCTGAAGAAAATGGAATTCATCGAGGCCGCGCGCTCCCTCGGCTACGGCAACCGCCGCATCATCTTCCGCCACCTGCTGCCCAACGCCCTGGGCCCGATCATTGTCTATTCCACGCTGACCATCCCCGCCGTCATGTTGCTCGAGGCCTTTCTCAGCTTCCTCGGCCTCGGCGTGCAACCGCCCATGAGCTCCTGGGGCACCTTGATCAAGGACGGCGCCGAGAAGATGGAGGAATACTGGTGGCTGCTCGTGTTCCCCGGCGCCCTGTTCTCCCTCACCCTCTTCTCGCTCAACTTCCTCGGCGACGGCCTGAGAGATGCCTTGGACGTGCGCGCCGCGAAGGACTGATGCAGTAGCGGGATTCTGCGCAGCCCGCCGGGCAAGGCGCCGACCTTCGGCCAAGGGGGCCGCCCGGGCAACTTTTCCGTCTGGCCTCTGTCCTCGGTGATCTGTCATCTCTCCTTCACCGCATGCTTCGCCGTTTCATTCCCTACCTGCGCTACCTGCAGTCCAACCGCGCCACCCTGGTGGCCGCGATTTTCTACGGGTTGATCTTCGGCCTGGCCAGCGGTGCGGGCTTTCCGTTGATGGTCAAATACGCCTTCCCGCCGATCTTTGATCGCGAGGCCTTTCCGCTGCCCTACACGACGATTTTGCTGATCGCCGGCTGTGTCCCGATGATCTTCCTGCTCCGCGCGGTCAGCGGCTACCTCAACAGCTACTATGTTCAACTGACCGGCCAGCGGATCCTCGAAGGCATCCGGCTCGACTACTTCCGCAAGATCCAGCTGCTGCCCCTGTCCTTCCTCCAGAGCAAATCCAGCGGCGATCTCGTCTCCCGCGGCACCTCCGACACCTCGCAGCTGCAATTCACGTTGTCCCTCCTTGCCGACGATGGGGTGAAACAGCCGATGCAACTCGTCGGGGCATTGGGCTTTCTCATCGCCCAGGCGTTTATCACCGACGGCGCGCTCCTCGTCCTGGTCTGCCTTGCCGTCGTGCCGATCACCGTTCTTCCGGTCCATTACATCGGCAAGAAGATGGTGAAGCGCGCCCTTCAGGTGCAGAATCAGATCGGAGACATCTCGGCCCATTTTGTGGAGAATTTCTCCGCCGCCCGGGAAGTCCGGGCCTTCGGTTTGGAAAACCGGGAGATCGAGCGGTTCGGCCGCTCCACCAACGCCCTCGTGACGGCCCAGATGAAGACCGTCAAATACTCCAAGGCCCTGACCCCGATCATCGAGATTCTGTCCGGCGCGGGCATCGCCATCACGCTGCTCTTTGCCTTCCACGCCCAGGTCAAATGGGACACCTTCTTCGCCATCATCATGGCGCTCTACCTGTGCTATGAGCCGATCAAGAAGCTCGGCTACCTCAACACCGAGATCAATCGCGGTGCGGCCTCGCTCGAGCGCCTGGAGCACGTGCTCAACGAGCCGCTCACCATCACCGATCCCGCCGCCCCCAAGCCGGTTGCCCGCCTCAGCGGGCAGATCATCTTCGACAAAGTGACCTTTGCCTACGGCGACAACCCCGCCCTCCAGCAAGTCTCCGTCACCATCCCGGCCGGCACGGTCTGCGCGCTCGTCGGCCCCAGCGGCGCCGGCAAGAGCACCTTCGCCAATCTCGTGCCGCGCTTTTACGAGGTGGCCGCGGGGCGCGTCAGCATCGACGGCGTCGATGTGCGCGAGATGAAGGTCAGCGATCTCCGCCGCAACATCGCCCTCGTTTCGCAGGAACCCGTGCTCTTCAACGACACGATCTATCACAACCTCTCGCTCGGCAAAGAAGGCGCTTCCCGCGAGGAGATCATCGCCGCCGCCACCAGCGCCCACGCCCACGAATTCATCGAGAAATTGCCGCAAGGCTACGACACCATCGTCGGCGAACGTGGCGCCCTGCTCTCCGGTGGCCAGAAACAGCGCATCGCCATCGCCCGCGCCTTTCTGCGCCAGGCGCCCATCCTCATTCTCGACGAGGCCACCAGTGCCCTCGACTCCGACAGCGAGGCCGCCGTGCAGGACGCCCTGCGCACGCTCGTCCAAGGCAAGACCGTGCTGATCATCGCCCACCGCTTCAGCACGATCCGCGACGCCTCGAAGATCCTCGTATTCGACCAGGGCCGCATCGTCGCCCAGGGCAACCACGCCGAGCTGTACGCCGACAACGCTCTCTACAAGTCGCTCTACGACCGGCAGGCCACCGCGCCCTGAGAGGCGCCGCGGCCAAGTACCAAGGAGCAAGGTTCAAGTCTCAGGAAAGAACCCGTTCGATACACTTCTTGCCACTTGATACCTGAAACTTGTTACTTTTACCGTCATGTCCGAGCCCGAACCCCATGAATTCAGCCGTGCGATCGAGAACCTGATCGCCGGGTTTCGTGGGCTGCCCATGGATGAAGGGCGCTCCCGGCGCCGCCCCACGATCGAGTTGGGCTCCATGATCGACGAACTGCTCGTCAAACACCGCATCAGCCACGACTCGCTCGAACATTCGATTCGCGACAAATGGTCCGAAGTGGTCGGCGTGGCCAACGCCACCTATTCCCACCCCTTGGCGGTCGAGAGAAACCTCCTCGTCGTGCTCGTCTCCCACGCCGTGGTCCGCAACGAGCTCTTCATGCACAAGGAGACCATCGTCGAAAAGCTCCGCCAACTCCCCGGCTGCGACCACATCCGCGGCCTGGCCCTGAGGACGAATTGAGCCAACCTGACCCACGCCATCTCGTCAAAATTACGCTTGCAGCGAGGGGCGCCGTTTCGGTTAATGGCCTCTTACGTTAGTTGGGTCCTGCTGGTCGCAGGGTTCAACCACGGTCAGTCCGGGCAACCGGACACTAACGGTGCCGCCGGCCCTCCAAAAGCGGGCGGCACGGGGTGAAAGCCCCGACAAAGACCGCGTCATCAACAACCTAAACCATGTCACA
>JBDKHE010000212.1:0-5672 GCA_039797805.1 Verrucomicrobiota bacterium | reverse complement strand
AAAAAAGCCGGCGACCCGTGGGATCGCCGGCCTGGTAAAAGGTTCTCCGCTTACTTCCAGTTGAGAATCAGACTGGTGAAGTAGGTCGTGTCGAGGCGGTCGACACCCGCCGGCGGAATGCTCTGGTAGTCGTTGGCGACACCCAGACGCAGCTTCCAAAGCGCGGCCGTGAGCGGAAGTTCGAACGCCGTCTCGTGACGCACGCGGTAGTTGCCAAAATCCTTGAAGGCAGGCGTGTAGGTCAGGGAATTCGTCATCTTCGAGTTGCCGAACGTGTAGCTGTGCAGGAAGGCGATGTCCAGGCCCAGGGAGCTGAACTTGGTATTGTTGGAGTAGGTCTCGTACAGGTAACCCGTACCCAGACGGAACTCGAGATCCTGCTGCTCCTTCTTGATCAGCTTGCGGCTGAAACCGAAGCCGCTGGAGGAGCGGAGATCGAGGGCCTTGATCTTGTCCTTCTCGATTGAGCTGCGGACGTACCAACCGTTGTCCGGCGAGAAGAACGAGGAGTAGTCCACGCCGCCGAACTGGCGGTCGGCGGTCTTGACGCCATTGTCCTGCGCGCGCTCGGCTGAGGCGGAGAAGATCAGCTTGTCCTGGTTGCTGGCCAGAGTGGCCTTGAAGCCGAAGGCGGCACCGAACTTTTCGCTGGCTCCGGTGCGACCGGCGATGGCGACGGAGGCCTCGTAGGCCCATTTGCGCGCGGCCTTCTCGGCTTCGAGCTTCGCGGCCCGGACGCTCGGGCTGTCCGCACCCTGACGCCAGACGGCGGTGACTTGGGCGGTGCCCGCGGTCATCTCGCCATTGGCAGCCGCGACCTTGATGCCGGCATCGGTGGCCTGCACCTGGCCCAGCACTTCGGAACCGCTGGCCAGACCGACATTCACGGCCTCGTCGGTGGAAAATGACTTAACCGCCGCCTGGGCGATCTCGATCGTGCCGGCAAAAGCCGTCTCGACCTTGAGCTTGCCACCATTGGCAGCGAGAATCTTGCCTTTGATGACGGAGCCATCATTGAGCTCGACCCGGTCGGCCGAAGCGTTGGTCGCCAGCAGCGCCAGAGTGACCAGGCTGACAATTTTACGGAGCGTTGGATTGATCATAGGTTTGCCAACGAAGCAGGCCCCGGGGTGCAAATCAACCGGAAATAAGCGGTCTCATCCCCGGCTTCCGGATTGCGACCGGACCGGCCTTCGGATCATCTGTTCCCATGCCCATTCGCCCCTGGTTTCCCACCTTCCTCTACCATGAGCCCTTGCAGAAGTCGGGGTTGACCAGGTTCAACGCCGAGCTCGCCGACGAATGCCGCAACCTGCGGGAATACGATGCCTCCGGACGTCGCTGGTCTGCCAAGAACTACCCGGGCGGCTACACTTCGTACGCTTCCCTCAACCAACTGCACAAGTTTTCCTCCACGTTTGCAGGTCTGGAGAAAAAGCTGACGGGCCACGTGCGCCGCTTTGCCGCCAAGCTCGACATGGACCTGCGGCGCCGTGAGATCCACATGACCGACTTCTGGGTGAACATCATGCCGGAGCACGCCGCCCACAGCCTGCACCTGCACCCGCTCGCGTTCATCAGCGGCACCTATTACGTCGTCACCCCGCCCGGCTGCCCGGGATTGAAGTTTGAAGACCCGCGTCTCAGCCGGTTCATGGCCGCCCCGCCCAAACTGCCGGATGCCCGGCCGGCGAATCGCACCCACCTCACCTATCCGGCCAAAGCCGGCCATGTGATCCTCTTCGAGAGCTGGCTCCGCCATGAGGTCGCGGCGAACCGCACCTCCGCCGAGCGGATCAGTGTGAGTTTCAATTATAACTGGAGCTGAGACCGGGCCCGGTCCGACCCCACCCGCCCGACGGCCGAGGCCCGGCGCGCATCTTCGGGGGCGATTGGAAGGAAGATTACTCGCAACCTTTCGCGATTTTGGGCGTCTGATCGCGAGCATGTTTCCTCTCGTTTTCACGGCTGTCCGCCAGCCGCTGCCTCTCCTCTTGCTTCTGACCTGCCTCATCACGGCGGGTTGCGCCACCGAGAATCGCCCCCGACGCGGTCCCGGCGCCCGCCAACCGATGCCCACCTTGGCGGGCAAGGAAACCTTTTTTGCCGGGCGCGTCACCGCCGAGGTACAGATCGGCGCCATGGCCGGCTTCGAACGCCCCGGCGCGAGCAACCAGGACGGTGCCGAAGAGTCCGCGCGTCCGGGTCGGCGGCGCAGTGGCGGCATAGGAGGGGCCATGGGAGGCGGACCCGGCGGCCACGAACGGGAACAGGACGGCACTGAGCGCCCAAGACCCTCCAGGCCCCGGATGCAGGGAGACGGTTCACCGCCGGTGGCCATTCACCTTCGCCTGACCAACGAGAGCACCGGACCCGTCGACGTTGAAATCACCGATTTCAATTCTGCCCTGGGCAACTTCGCCGTGCAGCCCTCGCATCTGGTTCTGGCGCCCTCCCAATCGCTGGAAGTGGAACCCATGGGCTCTCAACTGGCGAATGATGCCACCTCCGGAGAAATCTCCCTCTCGCTCCGGCTGGACGGAGTGAAGGAAACCAAGATCCTCACCGTCCAGGCCAAACCCGCGCCGCCGGCGGCATCGGCAACAAACTAGCAAGCCCGCGCGGCGAAAACGCAAACGGTCAGGAATTGTTTTCCGGCGCCTGACAGAAACCACCGAGGTCCTGGATCTCGTCGGAGGGAAACACCAACAGGCCACGCGCGCCCTGGCCCAGCGAGCAACGGAGCATCGCCCGGGCGACCGCGTCGGCCCGGATCGCCCGGTATTTCCTGAGCCGCCCAAGCAGCAAAGGCTCCACCAGCCAGAGCCCGGCCGCGAGCCAGCGCTCCCCCCGTCGCGGCTGGCTCCGTTTCCCGAGCAACAGGCTGGGTTGGAAAACGGCCAGCGTCTCAAAACCCAACACCGCGAGCGCTACCTCGGTCTCTCCTTTCACGCGATTGTAGAAAAACCGTGAGTCAGGATCCGCCCCCAGGGCCGAGACCAGGAAGAACCGCCGGGCCCCCAGGCGGCGCGCCGTCCAGGCAAACGCCAACACCGCCGCATGGTCCACCGCCCGGAACTTCTCGCGGGAACCGGCCGCCCGCAGGGTCGTGCCGAGACAACAGAAGGCATCATCACAGCGCTGACCCGCGAGCACGCCGTCCAGCGCGGCAAAATCCACGACGACCTGCCGCAGCTTGGGATGACGCGCATCGGGACTCTCCCGCCGGCCCAGCGCGACCACCTGGTCATACTCCGGCGCGGCGAGCAATTGCTCGAGCAGGGAGCGACCGACCAGTCCGCTGGAACCGGCGATGAAGGCGACAGGCATCCCGCCACCATGGCCTTTCCGCTCCATCCCGAAAGCGGGAAATCCGGTCAAAGGTTACAAATTTTGCAGAACCTGCCGGTTGCCCACGCTCTGAAACGGGAGTATTCTGCCTCCATGAAAACGGTGGAGCTGAATAACGAGACTCACGCCGCCCTGCTGCGACTCGCATCGGCGCAACACCTCACCCCGGCGGAGTTGATTGCCTCCATGTTGGACGCGGAACGTGCCGGCCTGGCGGGCGACAGTCTCCTGTCTTATCTCACCGGTCCGGAGTTCAACCGCGAGTCCGGCCCGGATGATCGCTATCTTGATCTCCTCGGCTGGTGCGCCCGGAACCACGCGGCCGACTTCGCCGACTTTGTGTCCCACCAGGAAAGCGGTCGGCGCTACCTGGCCTGGCATCGCGCCGAAATCAACGAGGCGCGCGCCCGCAACCAGGCCCGGCAGATTGGCGGCACGCAGTATTGGGCGGTGATGACCCTCGGCCTGGCCGGCCGGCGCCGGTTTCTGTGCCGTCTCCTCGAGTTCATCGGCTGCCATGACGAGACCGTGGCCCGCGCCGGCGAGTCCATCGACCCGCCTGCTTCCGTCGGGAACCTCCGCCTGCACGGAACGTAGACCCGGCCAGAAAAGGGATTGTCCCGGCCGCCTACGACGGCTCAACTGCCCGGGTGAGCAATCCCGTTCCCACGCCGGAAAAAAAGCGCCGCGACTTTCGGAATTTCTTCCAGTCCGTGGGCTACGCGATCGAAGGTTTCTGGGCCGCGCTGAAGCACGAGCCCTCCTTCCGCGAGGACCTGCTCTTTGTGGCCATCCTCACCCCGCTGGCCGTCATTCTGCCGGTGAACGCGGTTTCCACCGCGGTCATGATCGCCTCGCTTTTCCTGATCGTCATCGCGGAGCTGCTGAACTCGGCCGTCGAATGGACCATCGACGACATCTCCCTGGAAAAACGTCCGTTCGCCAAGCGCGCGAAGGACATGGGCAGCGCGGCGGTCTTCCTCGCCTACATCAACTGCATCGTCGTGTGGGGCCTGATTCTGTATTCGAACTGGGGGCGCATCGCCACGCTCCAGTTCCTCACCTGGCCGCCCCCCTTTCTGCCCTGATCCACATCGGGGCACGGGAAGCGCCCACGGACGGCGGGCTCAGCGCATGCGGCCGAAGAAGAACGCCGCAAAGCCGACCATGACCAGGTTCGGCAACAAGGCCGCCCAGAGCGGCTCCAGCGCCCCGTTGTTGCCCAGAATGGTGCGGATGCCGATCAGAACGTAATAGACCGCAAACAAACCGATGGACTTCGAGACGCCGACCGCCGGGCTCACGCGCACCCCGGACACGGCAAAGGGAATGGCGATGGCGATGATGATCAGCGGCCCGATGGTGTCGGCGAGCAGGCTGTAATACCGCACCTCGTAGGCTGCGAGCTTCGGACTGTGCTCGGACGAGAAATGGTCGGTGATGCGTTGCAGCTCGTTGAACGAGAGTTCGCCCGACTTGCGGTCGATCAGCAGCATCAAGGCGGGATCCTCGTTGAAATGAGGCACGGTCTTCTTGTCGAAGGTGACCGTTCGCATGATCTCGCCCAGCTCCGGATCAAACCAGATCTCGCGACCGTCCCGGAAGGTCCAGGCCTGGCGCTCCGGGTCGTAGACTCCTTCCCGGGCCATGATCCGGGTCTTTTCCCGACGCTGCGGATCGAGCTCGGAAACCGTGACCCCGTAGGCTTTCTGCGTGTGGCGGCTGAAGCGGTTGATGAACCACATGCGGTGCTGCGGCTGGTTGTCGAACGTCACGCTGCTGACGAGGCTGAGCGTGTCGCCATCGCTGGTTTTCGAGGCCGCCCGCAGCTCGAAGCCGTCGAGCAGGCTGCGCGAGGTTTCCACCGACCAGGGCACGACCTTGGCGTTCAGGAGCAGCGTGACGCCGCAGAGCAGCACACCCATGATCCAAAGCGAGCGGGTCGCGGAGAAAATGTTCATGCCCGCCGCGCGCATCGCCGTGAGCTCGTTGTTGCGGTGCATCTTGCCCAGCACGAAAAGCAGCGACATGAGCATCGAGATGCGCAGCACCGCCGTCAGGTTGCTCGGCATGAGGGTGGCATAATAGTACAGGATGTCGCCAAAACCCACGCCCAGCTGGATCAGGTCGCGCAGGTTGTCATAGAACGCGATGATGAGCAGCAGGCCCATGGTGGCGCCCAGCAGCAGGCCCAGCATGGTCAGCCATTCACGCAGAAGATAACGGTCGAAGAGGTTCAACAGGGCATCAGACAACCGATCCGCCCCTTGGTGGCAAAGCCGAATCGGCCCGTCCAGCGGATGAAATATCATCAGAAGGAG
>JBDKHE010000211.1:0-4317 GCA_039797805.1 Verrucomicrobiota bacterium | reverse complement strand
CATTCCACGGCATGAACAACGAGATTCTCTGGCTCATCCGCCTCGGGCTTGATCAGAAATTATTCTCGCGGGAGCAGGCCCTCGCCACACTGAAGGCGGTCGGTCCCGACGGCGTGCTCATGGACTTCGCCCAGAAGCTCATCGACGACGGCGTGGTGCACGACGTCGAGAAACTCGAGACCGTCGCCGGCCTGGCCATGACCAAGGCGCAGGGCGGCGCCCCCGCGAGCAACCCGCTGCACGACGACGACTCCACGCCACCCATGCCCGTGGCGACAAAGGCCCCCGCCGCGGGTGTTCCCCAGTTTCCGTTCGCCCAGATCGCCAGCCTCGACGACCAGGCGCTCGCCGCCGCCATGCGCCAGCTGCTCATCGACACGGGCAAATACGGCGCCAGCGACCTGCACCTCTCCGCCGGCTCCCGCCCCTTCGTGCGCAAGCACCGCTCCCTCACGCCGATCACCGAGCACGTCCTGAAGGAGGACGAATCCCTGCGCCTCAACACCGTGCTGCTCGCCGAGCACCAGAAGAACATCTTCCTGGAACGCCGCGACTACGACCTCGCGCTCGCCCTCGACGCCACCCACCGCTACCGCGTCAACCTGATGGTCCACAAGGGCGGCCCCTCCGGCTCGTACCGCATGGTCCCCGCCGGCATCCCCAAGCTCGACAACCTCGGCCTCCGCAACCTCGATGCGATCCGCAAGCTCCTCTCCTACCATAACGGCCTGATTCTGATCACCGGCCCGGTCGGCGCCGGCAAGACCACCACGCTCGCCGCCATGGTCGCCGAACTCAACGAACAGCGCGAGGATCACATCATCACCGTCGAGGACCCCATCGAGGTCGTGCAGATCCCGAAGGGTTGCAACGTCACCCAGCGCGAGGTCGGCCCGCACACGAAGTCCTTTTTCTCCGCCCTCAAGGGCGCCCTCCGCGAGGACCCCGACGTCATCGTCATCGGCGAACTCCGCGACCTGGAAACCATCGAGATGGCCATCAGCGCCTCCGAGACGGGCCATCTCGTCATCGGCACGATGCACACGAGCGACGCCGCCACGACGCTTAACCGCCTCCTCGACGTCTTCCCGCCCGCCCAGCAGACGCAGATCCGCGCCAGCGTGGCCGAATCCCTCCGCGGTGTGCTGTGTCAGCGCCTCCTCCCCGCCACCGGCGGCGGCCTCGTGGTCGCCTGCGAGATCATGGTGTCCAACACCGCGATCCAGGCCCTGATCCGCGACGGCAAGACCTCGGGACTCCGCAACACCATGGAGACCGGCGTCAAGGAAGGCATGTGCCTCATGGAAAACGTCGTCCTCGAGCTGTACCAGCAGAAGAAGATCACCAAGGAGACCGCCCTCGCCAACGTCACCACCCGCAACGTCCGGCAAAAAATCGACCCCGCCTCCCCCCCCAGCACCCCACCCACCGGCAAGCCCTGACCTTTTCGATCTGCTCACCGCTCACTGCTCACCGCTCACTCTTCCCTTCTCCCCGCTCTCCTCTCTCCGTTTCTAGCTCCCTGCTCTCCGCTCCACGCTCCCCGCTCATCCCCCCCATGGCCGCCATCGACGCACTCCTCCGCACCATGCTCGACAAGGGCGGTTCCGACCTGCACCTGACCGTCGGCCTGCCGCCGAAGTCCCGCATTTCCGGTTCGCTCCAGCCCATCGGCGACGCCCCGCTTGACGGCCAGCAGATGGAAGCCCTGCTCAAGGAAATCTGCCCGGAAAAGCGCTGGCTCGAATTCCTGGAGAAGAAGGACCTCGATCTGGCTCACGAGGTGCCCGGCCTCGCCCGCTTCCGCGCCAACTACCTCTACAACCACTGGGGCCAGGCGGCCGTCCTCCGCCAGATTCCCGCCAAGATCCTTTCCTTCGATCAACTCAACCTGCCCGCGGCGCTGAAAAAACTCTGCCACCTCGACCAGGGTCTGGTCGTCGTGACCGGCCCGACCGGCTCCGGCAAGTCGACCACGCTTGCGGCGATGATCGACTACATCAACGACAACCTCGCCCGGCACATCATCACCATCGAGGACCCGATCGAGTTCGTCCACCCCTGCAAGAAGTCCACCATCGTGCACCGCGAAGTCGGCGAGCACACCGAGACCTTCGGCGCCGCGCTCAAGGGCGCCATGCGCCACGACCCCGACATCCTCCTCCTCGGCGAAATGCGCGAGATGGAGACCATCAAGCTCGCGCTCTCCTGCGCCTCGATGGGCATGCTCGTCTTCGGCACGCTGCACACCAACAACGCCCCCAAGACGGTCGACCGCATCATCAACACCTTTCCCGCCGAGGAGCAGAACCAAGTACGCGTCATGCTCGCCGGCTGCCTCGCCGGCGTCGTCGCCCAGCTGCTATGCAAGAAAGTGCCCAAGGGCCGCGTCGCCGTGCACGAGATTCTGCTCCAGCACGAGGCCCTGCCCAACACGATCCGCTCCGGCCAGATCGCCAACATCCGCGGCATCATCGAGAGCGGCTCTGCCGACGGCATGATCACGATGGACAACAGCCTCATGGCCCGCGTGAAGGACGGCACCGTCGAAGCCAAGGAAGCCTACATGAAGGGCAGCAACAAAGCTCTCTTCGCCCCCCTCCTCAAACCCGGCGACCTGGACGCGGGCCACTGACCAAAATCTCTCTCTTTCTCCTACTCATTCTTATTCGCTTCCGTCGCGACGCGCAACCCCGCCCGACCCAAGAGAACGAGTAAGAATAGGAGAACGAGCCGATCCCCGTCCTCAGGACACGGCATTCCCCCTCCCCGAATCACGAGAACGAACCCTGGAGGGCGTGTCTCCCGACGCGCCGGGCCTTGTCCCCTGGAGGGCTTTCGTCCCTGCAAGCAGAGATTTGATCACCACAGAACACCACTACTGTCCGGCAGCATGAACTTTCACGAGAACAGGTTAGGAACATCGTTATCATGAATCGTTGGCGTGATATCTTTGGATTGTCTGGCAAAGAGTTCCGGCAGAGGGGTTTTCTCAAATGGCGTTACGCTGATGACCTGAAGGATTTCGTGCAGACTTGGTTCCAGCTTCCAGGTTTTCTTCAGAATGGCGACGAGCAGGTAAGTACTCACGGCTGTCCAGATTTGAATGCGCACCGCGTTGGCGGAATTGCCGATGAAGTGACGGATGCAGAGGTGCTGTTTGATCCAGCGGAAGAACAGTTCGATTTGCCAGCGGGCGCGATACAACTCGGTGATTTGGAAGGCAGGGGCGGTGAACAGATTGGTGAGGAACACCAACGTGCGCGTTTGGGTGAGATCCCGGTAGGTGATCCGGCGCAACGGTGCCGGGTAGCGCCGCTGCGAAGAGCGACCACGCAGTTGAATGGTTTGATCGCAGCGCAGTCCCGTCGCGCGATCGACTGCGCGACGCTCCGCCACGGAATAATCCAGCGCCCGTTTGCCGCGGAGGACGAAGAAAGCGCCCGCCGCAGTGAAGCGCATCAGGCGCTTGAAGTCGGTGTAGCCGCGATCCAGGACATAGATCGCGCCGGCTTCGATGGGCAGCGTATCCAACAACAACATCTCGTTTGCCGTGGCCTTCGTCAGAGCGAGAAAGGTGGGGATCGAACCGCGCAGATCCAGCAGCGTGTGCAATTTGATCGCCGACTCGCGGAGACGAAAGTGGGCCCACGGAAACAAAGTCAGGCTCAAATCGATGACCGTCGCATCGAACGCATAAATGGTTTGGGCAAGCTCCACCGCGAACGGATCGTTCACGTAGAGTTGCCGGGCGCGCCGGATCAACGCCTGCGCCCAGTCGGCATAGATCCGCCAGTCCCGTTGTTCGTTGGCATCGGCCAGTGTGCTGCGCAGCACCGGACTGCGAAACCCCATTTGATAAAGCAGCTCGGTGCGCGAGCCCAAGGACGACGTCAAATCCCGCAAGCTCTCCCGATGCGTCAGCTGAGCAAACGCCATGGCCAGCCATTGGTCGTGGCACGAAAAACTCTTTATCTGCGCATCGCCTCCGTAGCGTTCGACGCAGCGACGAAACACCTCCCGATGTCCCAACGACATGACTTGAGCAAACACAGTGGAATGGGCCATGACCGCAGCCTAACCGCTCGCGCCACGACCAAAACACCGCTCCAGAAGCAAAATGCGTCACACCCCATAACTGGCTGATGAATCTCATAACATGAAAGTTATAGAACTTTACGTCTCCGTGTTCCGGACAGTAGTGACAGAACACACGGAATACACCGAAACCTGATTTTGAACACGAGGAAACGGAGGTAACCGATAGCCGGGGCGATATTAAGGAGCCATACTAGGGTTGCCCTGATTTGACGGATA
>JBDKHE010000210.1:0-13764 GCA_039797805.1 Verrucomicrobiota bacterium | reverse complement strand
ATTCGGGTTCCTGCTGGGCGCGAGCCTCCCGGACGGCCTGAGAGGTCCGCCTGGTTACCCCGTACTCTACCGAAAGAGTGCCGGGGTCTTGCCTTTGGCGCGGCCCGTTGTCTGATGATCGCGCCCTTTCACCCCCGTCCGCGTTTTTCCTATGAGTTCACCCGCCGCTCCCGTTCGCAATCCCTGGCTCTGGGTTCCGTCTTCCTACCTCGGCGAAGGCATTCCCTTCGCGATGGTCATCTGGGTGGCCGGCACGATGTTCAAGGATCTCGGCCACACCGACGGCCAGATCACGCTCGCCACGGCCAGCATCGGCATCGCGTGGTCGCTGAAGCCTCTGTGGGCGGCCTTCCTCGACATGTACCGGACGAAGAAATTCTTCGTGCTGCTCATGGAGGTGTTCATGGCCCTGCTGCTCGCCGGCATCGCCGCCTGCCTGCCCTTGCCTAATTACTTCCAGGTCACCATCGCGGTGCTCTGGGTGATGGCCTTCGCCTCCGCCACGCAGGACATCTGTGTCGACGGCATCTATATCACCTCGCTCGACGAGAAAAGACAGGCGGCCTTCATCGGCGTGCAGGGCGTGTTTTGGAATGTGGGCCGGCTGTTCGGCACGGCGGTCGTCGTCTGGTTCGCCGGATCACTCAAGGAAGACCACGGCATGTCGGCCACCGCCGCCTGGGGCTGGGCCCTGGGACTGGCCGCCGTGACCCTGGCCGGTCTCGCCGCCTACCACTGGTTCATTCTGCCCACGGGCTCGATCACGGTGCGGCCGAAGAACACCGCGGAGATCGCCACCACCTTCTGGGATTCCATCGTGGATTTCTTCCGCAAGGAGAAGATCTGGGGGATGCTGGTGTTCGTGTTTCTC
This sequence comes from Verrucomicrobiota bacterium, assembly GCA_039797805.1. GTDB lineage: Bacteria > Verrucomicrobiota > Verrucomicrobiia > Opitutales > Opitutaceae > Lacunisphaera. The sequence continues at coordinate 12,893 of JBDKHE010000210.1, read as the reverse complement.
TTCCGCAGTTCCGAGGGCCTGTTGCTGATCGAGGGACCGCTGTTCCTGCAGGCCGCCACGGACGTCGGGGGCATCGGGCTGAGCCTGAAACAAAAGGGCATCATCGACGGAACTATCAGCACCTTTGTCAGCCTGGGCGCAGGTCTGCTCGGCGGCATGTTCATGGCCAGGTTCGGCCTGAAACGAAACACGCTGGTTTTCATGGCCCTCTGCCTGAACCTGCCGCACATCACCTTCGTGATCCTGTCGCAGCTGGCCGGCCCCGGCCATACGCTCTCGCTGTGGACCATCGGAACCCTCGTAACGATCGAGAAGTTCGGGTACAGCTTCGGCTTCGTCGCCAACATGCTGTACATGATGCAGCAGATTTCCCCGGGCAAATACCACATGACGCACTACGCGTTCTGCACGGCCCTGATGAACCTGATGCTGGTGCCCACCCAGATGATCAGCGGTCCCCTGGCCGACCACCTCGGCTACAAGACCTACTTCATTGTCGTGATGTTCGCCGCCATTCCCTCGATCCTCGCGGCGTGGTTTGCGCCATTTCCGCGCAAGATCGACCATCGCGAACCGGCCGCCACCTGACGGCCGGGGGATGGAGCGGGCTCAGTCCTGGATTTCCATGCGGACGGCCTGCAGCGACAGCTTGATCTCGCGGAGAAAACCGATGATCGCAAAGATCAGCGTCAGCAGGGCGACGGAAAACAAAGCGATGATCAGGATGCCGACCTCGAGCTTGAACAAGGCGCCAAAGAAGAGCGTGAGGATCAGCACGCTGACCAGCAGCACAGTGACGCCGGACATCGTGATGGCGCGGCGCAGAATGCCCGCGCGGCGGTCGATCAGGGCGATCTGCGCCTCCACGACCGCGAGCTGCTTCGGATTGGGCTTCGCCAGCCGTTCGCGGTGCAGGCTGCGCGCGCGGTCGATCAAGCGGCCCAGGCGGTTGGTGAACGAGAGCAACAGCAGGCCTACTCCGGAAATCAAAATCACGGGGCCGGTGGCGAGTTGGAGAACGGGAATGAGTTGGGTGAGCGTAAGGTTCATGCGGTGGAAGCGACCAAGGTAGCAGAAAGCGGTCCTTTTGTATCGGTGTAAATTGTCGAAGACCGACGCCCGCTTGCCCCATTCCTTTCAGGATCTCCCAGGCTCCATCGATGCCTTTCATCGGGCCCTTGCGTTCATCGACCGCGGCCAGACCAGTCCTTGGACCGCGGCCGCACCTTCCTCCAACGCGATCAGGATCAACTCAAATTCAGCAGATGAGTGGGGTCACCGATGTCACAGGGCTGAGGAGAAAGTCCACCGAGAGTGATTGGTCGAGTGGGGCCTCAACCTGAAATCACTCACCTGGCGGGTGAACAGAAGTCGGCGCACAATTTTTCCAAACCTCTGTGTTTCTCCGGATTGCCTCTGTGTGCTCAGTGTCTAACTGCGTTCATTTGGATTAACGCCGGTTGCGCGGGGGCCAGGCTGAGCATGCCAGGGGTCGCGCCCGAGGGCCGTCCCGCGGCCGCACGAGTTCCAGCACCTGGGGATCCACCGGAAGTTTCTGGTCGCCGAGAAAATGGCCATGAAGAAACCCCCCGCCACCCGGAAGTACTCGGCAAACACCTCCCTCTTGCCGAGTGCGGTGCCGGCGGCGCCCACCTCGCCGCTCAAGCTTTGCGCTGCGCTATGGCGTTCCCCCTCTTTGGCGCTCGCAATTCATGAGCACTCTTGACCAAGGGAAGCTCGGTCTAACCTGCTCGGATTCTGTAGGTTTACGGATGCCTTCGCGCGTCCCAGCACTTTTCCTTCTCACCCTGATTGGCGTTAGCTCCGCTTATTCGGCCAACTCCGCTCTGGTCGCCCAGGTGGGCTTTGCGCTGCGCGGAACCAGCGAATCCAACGTCTTCCTGCAGGAAGACACCGCGCTAACCCCCGGGCAAACTGTCGCCGCGCTGCCGGCCCGCGCGCAGGATTTCCAGGTTTCCAGCACGCTGTCGCTGGCGTTCGAGTGGCAGCCGTCCCCGGAGCTCAAATTCGAGGCGGGTTACGCTCCTCAGGTTGTCCGCTATGCACGGTTCGCTTCGGAAAACCACGACGACCACCGGATCAATCTCGCTTTCACCGGCACCTCCGGCGCTTGGTCCGCCGAATGGCGCGGCTCGGCCCTGCTCACCGACGGCTCCACCGAATCACCCGTGTTCAATCGACTGGGCGGCGCTCCCTGCATCGGCGGCGAACCGGTCCGCTCCCGCCGCGCACAGGATTGCTTCCGGTACAACGCCCAGATCACCCGCACCGGCACCAAGGGTTTCCTGCGCGCGGTCTTCGCCTCCCTCGAACAGGATTTCCACACGGCCGAACGCGCCACCCCGGGCTACGCCAACTACATCGATCGCAGCGAGGTCAGCGGTGGAATCGACGCCGGCTGTTACCTGCGCGACCACTTTGCGCTCGTCGCCGGCACGCGCACCGGCCGCCAGCATCAGGCCCTGCTGTTGGGCAACCCGCTGAATTCGGACAACACGTTCCTCCGCTGCCTCGTCGGCTGCGAAGGATCTCCCGTGCGTCATCTCAAACTATCCCTGCTGGCCGGACCCGATCGCCGCCACTATGGCGCGCAGGTAGCGAGCACCTTCGTCCGGCGGCGCACCACCGTCTACGGCGAAGGCTGTGTCACGTGGACCGCGGGTTCGGCTGACACGCTCGTGCTCACCGGCAAACGCTACGACTGGCTCTCGGCGGGCGGACGCACCGCCTACGCGGACCTCGTAGCCGACCTGACTTGGAAACACCGTTTCAATGCCGATTGGTCGGGACAGTTCGGTTTCAATCACCATACCGGCGACTCCTGCCGGTTCCAGACCAGCTCGCCCCGGGACGAGATCATCGACAGCACGCGTCTCGCCCTGACGCGCCGGGTGGGCGCTGTGATGCTCGAAGCGACGTGGCTGCACGAATGGACGAAGAATTCCATCGTCAACACGCCCGGACGCTCCTTTCGGCGTGAGGTCGTTTCCTTGGGCGGCACCCGCAGCTGGTGAGCCGCAGTGGCTGCTTGCCCGAACCGGATGCGGCGGCAAACTGAAGTCATGGATGCACTCACCCAGGCCCGTGAACTGATCGACCGCGCGCATGCCGCCGATCCCAAGCGCCTGCCCGACGGCCGGCCCGCCGAGCTCGTCTATGCCGACCGCATGGAAGCCTGGGTCGTGCGCGCTGCGGCCGAGCCCACGCCGTTGCTGCGGCTGGCCGCCCGTTGTCAGCACCTCGAGCGCTGGAGCGTGCCGCGCCTTTCCTTTCCCGAAGGCAAAGCCGGTTACCTCGCCTGGCGGAAATCGCTTTACCGCAAACAGGCTGACCGGGCGCGCGAGCTCCTGTTGGCGGCCGGCGTGCCGCTCGCCGAGGCTGAAGCCGTCGCCACCTGGGTCTCGAAGTCCGGCCTGAAGACCAACCCCGGCACCCAAGCGCTGGAAGACGCCGCCTGCCTCGTGTTCCTGGAAAACGAGATCGAGGCCTTCGCCGCGCAACACGCCGATTACCCGCGAGAGAAGTTCGTGGAGATCATCCGCAAGACCTGGAAGAAGATGAGCCCGCGCGGCCAGGACCTCGCCAAGACCATCGCCCTGCCCCCAGCCATCGCCGCCCTCGTCGGCGAAGCGCTCGCAGACGCCTGAGGCTAATCATGGGGCGGCGGTGGAGATTCTAAACGGCGCATTTGGTCACAGGGAGCGCTGCTACGATCAGGAAAATACTGAGGGTGGCTTGATCAGGCGGGCGGCTGACGTCAGGCGGGGGTGCGGCGACCCCTACACGCCGCTTGCCTCGGGTCGGCAATGTGGGTCGAATGCGCCCGGTTGGCCGACTCCACACACACCGATCTTTCCCTTCGCTGGCGCTGGCTGCTGCCGGTGACCGTGCTCATCGTCGCGTTTCATTTTTCGGCGATTGATACGGCGCTCAACCACGCGTTCTTCGACGCCGCCAGCCGACACCCCCTGCGCCCGCCTCCGTTGCCGGACAATTCCGTGCTCGTCCTGGTGGACGAGGACACCATGGCCGCGATGAGCGCGCAGGGCGTGCGCTGGCCGTTTCCGCGGATCATCTTCGCCCAATTGTTTGCCTCCCTCCATCTGGCCGGGGCGGAGAAAGTCGTGGTGGACTTCACTTTTCTGGAGGAGTCCGACGCCATGCAGGACCAGTTGCTGGCCGCGGTGAGCGCCGCCGCCCCGTCGGTCATGCTCGCCCGCACCGCCGACAAACCGCCGGTGTTCTGGAGCGAAGACTTCGTGCGGGCGCACCCGCACTATTTCCTCACCCCGCGGACCGGCGTGACCAACCTGCCGGCCGATGCCGACGGCGTCGCGCGCCGCTACGTCGTGCCCGGCTCGCTCGCCGCCGCGGCCCTGAACCATCCTCCGACTACTCAGGGTGGATTGTTGCGCTGGCATGGCGGCCTGCACCGGCCACCCGGCGAGCAAAAGAGCGCCCTCGAGAAGCAGGGTGTGCGCGTGTATTCCGCGGCCCAGTTCATTGCCGCCGGGCGGCCCGTCATCGAGCGCCTGGCCGAGGCGTCGCCCGATCTCGACGTGGCCACGTTGGGCGCTGCCCTCGCTAGAGAACCCCGGTTGCAGGGCCCGACAGCGGAAGCGGTCCGTGGCAAAATTGTATTTGTCGGGGCCAACGCCAGCGGGACCTTTGACGTGAAGCCCCTTCCGGTTGGTCAGGTGGAACCGGGGATTTTGCTGCACTGGACCGCGTGGACCAACCTGGTGACCAATGGCTTTATCACGGCCCTGGGCTGGCCCTTTGTCTTTGGGGCTGCCTTGCTGACGGGCCTCTTGGTCCTATTCACGGGTCGCGCGCGCACCTCCCTGCTGGCGCCCACGTTGGCGGCGATTGCGGGCGCCGGCCTGCTTCTCGGAGGAAGTTATGCCGGTCTCACCGCCGGCTGGTATCTCGCGCCAGCGACGCCGCTGGTGGCCGTCTCGCTGGTCTTGCTCGGGGTGATCGCCGAGAACTTCTGGCGTGAACAACGCCGCAAACGCGAGATCCAGGCGATGTTCGGCGCCTACGTGGACCCGGGTGTCGTGGAACGCCTCGTGCGCGATCCGGCGTCCATCCGGCTCGGCGGAGAACGGCGCGAGGCCACGGTGTTCTTCTCCGACCTTGCCGGCTTCACCGATCTCTCGGAAAAGCTGCCGCCCGAGCAGATGGTCGAGGTGGTCAACGCCTACCTCGACGAGACCAGCGAGTGCCTACACCGGCACGGGGCCTACGTGGACAAATACATCGGCGACGCCGTCATGGCCGTGCTCGGCGCGCCGCAGGCCCTGCCCGACCACCCGCTGGCCGCCTGCCGCGCGGCCCTGGAGGCCCGGCAGGCGCTGGCCGGCATCAACGCCCGCTATACCGACAAGGTCGGCGTGCGGCTTGAGGTCCGCATCGGCCTGAACACCGGTGAGATGATCGTCGGCAACCTCGGTTCCTCCCGCAAAAAGCAGTACACCGTGATGGGTGACACGGTGAACCTCGCCTCCCGGCTCGAGGGCGCCAACAAGTTCTTCGGCACCGGCATCTTGATCGGCGAGGAAACCGCCCGGCGCGTGCAGGCCACGATGGTCACCCGCCCGCTCGCGCGCCTGCGCGTGAAGGGCAAGCAGCAGGCCATCGAAGTCCACACCGTGCACGGCGAACCCGGCAGCCTGTCTCCGGATGAAAAGGAGTTTGTCGAATGCTACCGCACCGGCTACACCGCGTATGTTGAACGGCGCTTTGCTGAGGCGGTCCCGGCCCTCGCCAAGGCACAAAAGCTCCGCCCCACCGACCTGACGACCAACCGACTCCTCACCGAAGCCACCACCTTCGCCGAAAATCCGCCCTCGCCCGACTGGGAACCCGTCATTTCCCTCGATTCAAAATGAAAACGCCCACGCCCCTGGCGGTCCTGCTGACCGCCCTGTTGTCCGTCTCGGCCTTGTATGCTTACGAGGCCGGAGGCTCCGCCTACACCAAGCGCGCTGAAACCAACCTCCTGACCGAACCGAAACCGCTCGCCGCCAGCGCCGCCAAGCTGCCCTTCGGGCGCGTGGTGAAGATTGAGGAAGTTAACGGCAACTGGCTGCAGGTCAGCGACGGCAAAGCCACGGGCTGGGTCTTCGCCGGCAATTTGTCCGCCACCAAACCCGACGAAGGCAAAGGCATGGACGCCCTGCCGATGCTCGCCAGCCAGACGACGGCCACCGCCGCCGCGCGACCGCTGGCTCCGGCGGCGATCGAATACGCCTCGCAGAAGAATCTTTCCTCCGCGCAAGCCGATTTGGAGTGGCTGCTGACCGAGTGCCACGCCGTCACTCCGGAAGAGGTTGATGCGTTCATGCAGGAAAACAAGCGGGGGGAATACAAATGAACCCGCGCCTCCTTGCCTCCCTGACCGCCCTGCTCGCCGCGGGCACGGTCGCCTACGCCGCCTTTGATTTCAGCAACCTGAGCAAGGCGATCGATTCCACCAAGAAGGCCACGACCAAGGCCCTCGATACCGCCAAGGACGCCGGTAAAATCGTGAAAGGTGTCACCGGCATCGGCCCCGAGGAGGAGCGCAACATCGGCGACTCCGTGGCCATCGAAATCATCAGCCGTTACGGCGGCCTGGTGCGGGACGAAGAGGTCATGCGCCGCGTCAATCTCGTGGGACGCTCGCTGGCCCGATACTCGGACCGCCCCGAGCTCGACTGGCGTTTTGGCGTGCTGGATTCCGCCAGCGTCAACGCCTTCTCGGCCCCCGACGGCTACGTGTTCATCACGCGCGGGCTGTACGAGCAGGCGGAGTCCGACGACGCGCTCGCCGGAATTCTCGCGCATGAAATCGCCCACATCACGGGCAAGCACGCCCTGAACATCGTGGCCCGCAACGACGCCTTCGGCGCCCTTTCCAAGCAGGTTTCCCAACGCAGCGGCGACGCCCGCGAGCTGGATTACCAGCTGCGCCAGGTGAACCTGAGCACGGACCTGATCATGAAGACTCTCTTCGAGAAGGGATTCGATCCGCTCACGGAATACGCGGCCGACCAGACCGGTCACAACCTGGCCGAAACCTGCGGCTATGCGCCCGGCGGCCTGCGCGCCGTGCTGGTCCACCTGAAAGAAAAGGGTGAAAACCGTCGCACGACGTTCTCGACCCACCCAGCCCTCGCTGAACGCATCAAGCGCCTGCCGGACGAATGAGGGCCGGGCATCTGGGCCAGCGCTGACCTGGTTCGATTGTGGGAACGTGCTTGCCCGCGACTCTCGCGACCAAGGTCGCTCCCACATGGGTCGTCACGCGGCGGCATGGAGCAAAGCCCTCTGCTTGCTCCAATTGTCCCTGCGCCTGCACCCGGTCGACGGTTCCACGCCGACCGCCGCTGACAGCTACTCAGCCTTGCCACCGGCCATAACGGCCGGGTCCATCGCGGCGGCCACCTTCGTGAAGATTTTCTCCAGCTGGGCCGCCTCGGCGGCGGAAACATGCGGGGCAAAGTAGCTGGAGATGCCCGCGCGGTAGACCGGCCAGATCTGGCGCAGCACCTCGACACCCTTCTCCGTCAGCTGGGCATAGAGCACCCGGCGGTCCTCAGGACACGTTTTCCGCTCGATGAGCTTTTCCTGTTCGAGCCGGTCGACCAAGCGCGTCAGGCCGCTGCGGCTCAGCAGGGCGCTGCGCGCCAGTTCGTTCATGCGCAAGCGCCGTTCCGGGGCCAGGTAGAGCTCATAGAGCGCATCATACCAACTGAGCGACGGCTGCCCTGCGGCCACCAGATCAGCCTCGATGGCGGCGAAGATGCGCCAGAAGGAAACGTAGAACTTGCGCCACGCGTGCAGGTGACCTTCGGGGAGGTTTGGTTTCATACGGGAGAAGGTTGAAGATTTTAGTTGCAAACGCAACTTCTTTGGTCTTTTTGATTGTGTATGCAACTAAATCATCTCCGCTCCTCCCTCGTCGCCACCGGCGATTCTTTCGCACCCACCGTCCTCCGGCTGGTGCTTGGCATCATGATCCTTCCCCACGGCCTGCAAAAGACGCTCGGCTGGTTCGGGGGCTACGGCTTTAACGGCACCATGGGCTACCTGACCACCCAGGTCGGAGCCCCGTGGATCTTCGCCTTCCTGGCCATTCTGGCTGAGTCCGTTGGCGGGCTGATGCTCATCGCCGGCTTCGGTACCCGGGTGGCCGCCCTTGGCGTCGGTGGGGTCATGGCGGTGGCGGCCACCCAGCACTGGTCCAACGGTTTTTTCATGAACTGGTTTGGCAACCAGAAGGGTGAGGGCGTCGAGTTCCACCTCCTGGCCCTCGGCATCGTGGTGGCCCTCCTGATGCTCGGCGGCGGCAAGATGTCGGTCGACCGCCGGTTGTCGCGCTGATCGTGCCGGTCCCGTTCGGTCCACTCGCGGACCGCGGGCCGCCCGCTTGCTTGCACCGTCCGCAGTTTCTGCTGTCATGAAGGCATGAACCTCTCCGTCCGTCCGCTGCTTCTCGCCCTGGCCCTCGTCCTCGGGGGCTGCTCCAGCGTCTACTACAACGCCATGGAGAAGATGGGCATTCCCAAGCGCCAGATCCTCGTGGACCGCGTCGGCGAGGCGCGGGGCGCGCAGCAGGAGGCAAAGAAACAATTCGCCAGTGCGCTGGAAGAGTTTCTCTCCGTGGCCAACGTGCCCGCGAGCGAACTGAAGGATACCTACGACCGCGTGAAGAGCAGCTTCGAGGACTGTGAGAAACGCGCCAAGGATGTCCGCGACCGCATCGATTCCATCCAGAGTGTCGCGGACGCCCTCTTCGTCGAATGGAGCGACGAGCTCGCCCAGTATTCCAACCCGACGCTGCGCGCGCAGAGCTCGCGCCAGCTCGAGGCCACCAAGCGTCGCTACGCCGAGCTGCGTCGCGTGATGGACCAGGCCGCCAGCCGCATGGATCCGGTGCTCTCGACCTTTCGTGACCAGGTGCTTTTCCTGAAGCACAACCTCAACGCGCAGGCCATCGCCTCGCTCGACGGCACCACCCGCGCGCTGCAGGGCGACATCAACCGGCTCATGGCCGACATGGAAAAATCCATCAAGGAAGCGGACGCGTTCATCGCGTCGATGCAGGTGGCGGGCTGAGCCCACGGCAATTCATCTCCGGAGGTTGATCGCCTCCGGCGCGAGCCCGGCGCCGGCTTGGTTAGGGAAACGTGCCCGCACGTGGCGGCCGCGACGTTTTCGGGCAAGCGCGGGTTACATCACGGGCTGAAATTGAGGCGGCAATATTATGGCCGATCTCGAAACCGAGGCGGCGGGTTCCCGTCTCGGCCTTCAACCAACCACAAAACATGAAAAACGAGCCCTTCTTCAAATACGTCGCCGCCGCCATCTTCGCGGGTGTTATCCTGGCCTTTGGCAATCTCTCCACGGATTCATCCGCGCCCTCGCCGACCAAGCCGGACCTGCTGGCCGCGGGCAGGAGCATCACGGTTTCAGCCAGGAGTTGAACCGAGGGTAAGCGCTGATCAACCGGTGGGCTTTTCCGGAACGAACCGTCGCACCACCTGCAGCAGGGTGGTGACATCGAAGGGCTTCGCCACGACCGCCTGGAAACCGTAGTCGCGGTAGTTGGCCATCACGGGATCGTTGGAGTATCCGCTGGAGACAATGGCCAGAATCTTTGGATCCATTTTGCGGATGGCCTCGATGGTCTGCCGGCCGCCTTTGCCACCGGGAATCGTGAGATCGAGGATCACCAGCGAGAACGGCCGGCCCAACGCGCGGGCGGCGGAAAACTCGCGCAGGGCGTGATCGCCGTCGATCGTGACGGTCACGTCCACCCCGATGCGTCTGAGCACCGCCGCGCTGATGGTGCGGATCGGCTCCTCGTCGTCCATGATCAACACCCGCGGTTGGCCTGGAGCGACCGGCAAGGGAGGCGCCGACATCGGCTCCGGCGGGGCCACCGGTTTTTCCGTCGCCGGCAGCCACACGGTGAACGTTGTGCCGTGTCCCGGTGCTGAAGCCGCTTTGATGTGACCGCCATGTTTGGTCACAATCGAGTAGACCGTGGCCAGGCCCAGTCCGTGTGAACCCTTTCTTGTCGTGAAATACGGCTCGAAAATCCTCGGCATCACCTCCGCGCTGATGCCCGGTCCCTGATCCGTGACCGTGAGACGGACATATTTTCCGGCGGGCAACCCGCCGGGCGCGTCACAAGGCAGGTGCTCGTTGGCCAGACCGATCCGGATATCACCCTGGGGCGATGCCTCCCGGGCGTTTGCGACCAGATTCTGCATGAGCAGGCTGAGCTGGCCCCGATCACCCAGGACCAGCCACAAGTCAGATTCGGCATTCACGCTGGGTGTGGGTTGATTGCTCGGGGAAAGGTTGACCACTTCCCGGACGACCTCCTCGAGGTTGACGGGATCCCGGTCCGGATCACCGCCCCGGGCAAAGGTCAGCAACCGCTTCGTCAGGTCGCGGGCGCGGTTCACCCCACGCTCCATTTCGGCGACAAAGCCGGCTTCGGCGGCACCCAGTTTCGCGTCCATTTTCAGCAGCGACAGGTTGCCCAGAATGACGGTCAGGAGATTGTTGTAATCATGGGCGATACCACCGGCGAGGTTGCCGAGGGATTCGAGGCGGGCGGCATGTTGCAAGCTGGCTTCCTGCCTCGCCTGCTGCTCCATGTGCCGGCGGATTTGCTCGGTCTGCTGGCCCACCTGACGGCGGAGGGCCGTGATCCAGCCCATGCCTACCAGCACGAGTCCGGCCAACAGCCCCGCGACGCTCAGGGCTCGCTGGACGGTCCACAGGCGCGCGGGCACCACCACACGAATGTCTGCCGGTGAGCGCAGCAGGATTTGGAAACCGCGGGCCTGTCGGGTATCGTCAAAGTTGACCTGGTAAATGCCAGTCAGCTCAAGCTCGGCGGTCGGTTTCAGGCGGTCGGGCGACGGAGCAACCGATCGATCCAACAGCGCCTCAAACCGGGCGGGACCCTGCTGCAACGTGAGCCGGGTCTGTAGTGGCCCGCGAAAGACATCCTGAAGAATGCCGCGCACGCTCACCAGCTTGAGGTCCTGGCCGGGATGGGCTTCCTGCAGATCGGCGAGCACAGCAGGAACCGGCGCCGGGCCGCCCGACGTGCGCCGATACAACGCATCGCGCAGCACGACATTCACGCCTTCGCGTCCCAAGATGCCGACCGCCTCAATCCTGTCCCCGGGCTGCAACGGTTGTTTACCCGTGCTGATGATGCGGAGACCGCTCCGTCCATCCGCCAGGAATACCTGGCCGGAGGTCGTCTGGTGCAGGACGGTGCCGGCCACACGCACGCGTTGCATCTGCCCGCCGCCACTCAGCAGTTCCAATTCATCCAGAGAACGTCGGGGCAGATCAAAGGGATCGGCGGGCGCGTCTTGTTCGATCGTGATGTCGTGCAGAAACGGCACCCGCAAGATGAAGTCCGCGACCCGGCCTTCGGGACCCAACTTGACCTCGCAGACTCCCTGCACGCGGATCAGGGAACCGGGATTGGCCACAAAGTTTACCGGGGACTGGAGGTGACCGACAAACTTCCCGCCCGGGGTCATGACGTGAATCCAGCGCCAGTCACCCTCGGATTCCGTGTATTGGAGGAATCCGCGCAGTTCGACCCACTCCGCATCAAGCTGCCCCGTCATCGCCTCTTCGTAGCTGATGGGCCGGGCCTTCGGATGGCTCATGGAGCCGAGGTCGACGTACTCACGCAACTCCACGCCGGGCACGGTCAGGCCGACGCGGGTCACGCCCTTGACGGTGAAATATTTCCCGTAAGGAATCACCCCCGTCTTGGTCCGGTCATAGTAGACGCGCACGCTGCCCATGATGGTGTGCAGGAAAAACACGTCGGACTCCGGCAGGGACCACGTGACCATACCTTGAATGACCACTTCCCGACCCCGGGCCGCCTCCGTCTGGCTCAGTGCGCGGATGGCGGCCACACTTGCCAAGGGCCCCGCCGGATCCGCCGGGGCCGCAGCGGGCAGATCGGGCGCGACCTTGCGGAACAGGGCGTGTTCCAGCACCCAACTGCCCTCCTGGTGGACCTGGCCCACCGCCTCGACCTCCGTGCCTGGTTCAACGCGTTCGCTCTGGATGCTGTGTGCCTCCACCTGGCCGGTGTTATCCCGGATGATCAGGCCTTCACCGGGATGATGAATTTCGACCCGACCGCGAACTTTCACCGTCGAATCTGGCGGTTGATGATAAAGTTCGTTGATGGCGGTGCCGGGAATTTCGAAACGCGGATCCTCCTGCAACGTGCCCAGGACAGTGAGATTCTCCTGCGATGCCACCCACAGTTCGATCGTGGCCCGGGTGCGCGTCGGATCAAACCGCGAGGAATACAGCCCGGTGACCCGGATAAACTTGTTATGCCAGGACGGCGCGTTGGTTCGGTCGGGTTTGACCCAGCAGATGACGGGGCGGTTCTCGATGATCAGCGTGAGCCGCAGATGATCGGCGTCGATGTAGCGTTCGCTGTCCACATAACCCTCGGCCACCACCACCTGGCTCGAAAACCGGTCCAGATCATTGATCCGTCCCCGGGTATCCTTCGGTACGATGGGACTGTCCTCCGCGATCACCGTCACCGTCACCCGCCCGGCCTCCAGGCCCTGGTTGGGAACAAGGGTGCCTTCAAGCCGCACATACTGGCCCGTACGCAAAGCCGGGGCGTTGGCGGAAAGCTGCAGGTAGGTGGAGACCCCGTCCCTTTCGATCCAGGACATCTTGAAGAGCGGATCGTAATAGTTGATCCGGCCCTCGATCGACAGCGGGTGCTCCAACGCCCGGATTTCGGAAGACATCGGCCAGACCTGCAACGGATCCGTGATGACCGTGGCCCGTTCATCTGCTCC
>JBDKHE010000209.1:0-3007 GCA_039797805.1 Verrucomicrobiota bacterium | reverse complement strand
CGAGGCGTCCGCCTTGCGCAAAGACCAGGCGCAGCACGTCGCCCGGCTGGGCGCCGAGCGCCATGCGGATCCCGATCTCACCGGTGCGTTGCGACACCGAGTAGGCCATCACCCCGTAGATGCCGATCGCGGCGAGCAGGAGGGCGACGCCCGAGAAGGCGGTGAACAAAGACATGGCGAAGCGCTGGCGCGCCAGCGAGGCGGCCAGCAGTTTTTCCAGCGGGCGCACGCTGGCGATCGGCTGGTCCTTGTCCACCTGGTAGATCGCCGCGCGGATGGCGGCGGGCAGCGCGTCACGGGCGGGGGCGTCGGGCGCCACGCGCACGACGAAGGTCAGGAAGCCAAAAGGCTGCTGCGCGAACGGTTCGTAGGTTTGCAGCGGGGTCTCGCGGTCGAGCGAGTAATGCTTCACGTCGGCGACGATGCCGACGATCTGACGGAATTTCTCGGGCCCGTTGGTGACGTGGATCGTGCGGCCGAGGGGATCCTCGCCCGGGAAGAATTTCTTCGCCATCGACTCGTTGATGATCGCCACGGGCGGCGCGCCCGCGGCATCGCTTTCCGCGAAGAAGCGCCCGCGCAACAGCGCCACGCCCATGGCGCGGAAATAGTCCGGCGTGACGGCGTAATAGTTGGTCGAACTGCCTTCCCCCGGGGCGGGCTCGGGTCGGCCGCCGATCTTGAATCCGAGGATGTAGTCGCCGCCGGCGAAGGGCACGACGTGGGACGCGCCGACGTGTTTGACGCCGGGCACCGTGGCGAGCGCCGCCAGCGCCTGGCTGGTGAAGGCGGCCTGTTGTTCGTCCGTGCCGTACTTTTTGTCCGAGAGGGAAAGCGTGACGGCGTAGGCATCGGTGGGCACAAAACCGGGATTCACATCCTGCAGGCGGGTGAAGCTGCGGATGAGCAGGCCCGCGCCGATGAGCAGGACGAGGGCAATGGCAACCTCCGCGACGACGAGCGCGCTGCGGAGGCGCTGGCGGTGTCCGCTGCTGGAGGAGCCGCGCCCGCCGTCCTTGAGGACATCGTTGAGGTCGATGCGGGCGGCCTGAAACGCCGGAGCCAGGCCGAAGCCGACGCCGGTGAGCACGGCGACGGCGCAGGCGAAGAAGAGGGCCGTGCCGTCGAGGGAAATCTCGGTTGCGCGAGGCAGGTTCTCCGGGGCCAGGGCGAGGAGTCCGCTCATACCCCACTGCGCGACCAAAACGCCCAGCGCTCCGCCGGCGACACTGAGCACGACGCTCTCGGTCAGGAGTTGCCGGATGAGCCGGCGGCGGTCTGCGCCGAGGGCCGCGCGGATGGAGAAATCTTTCACCCGCGCCGTGGCGCGCACGAGAAGGAGATTGGCGACGTTGGCGCAGGCGATCAGGAGAAGGAAGCCGACGGCCGCGAGCAGCGACCAGAGGATCGGGCGCATGTCGCCGACAGCGGCATCGAGCAGCGGCGTGAGCTTCACGCCCCAGCCGGTGTTGGTGTCGGGAAACTGCCGGGCCAGACCGGCGGCAATCGTTTCAAGCTCGGCCCGGGCCTGCCCGAGGCTGTAACCGTCTTTCAACCGGCCGATGACGCCGAGCGAGTGGCCGCCGTGGTTTGCGCGGTCCTCGGCGGTGTAGGCGGCGGGCAAGAGGAGTTCGGTCCGCGTATCCGGCCGGAAACCGGCGGGCATCACGCCCACGATCTTGTACGGGCGGTCGTTCAGGCGGATGCTCTCGTCGAGCACATCGGTCCGTCCGCCGAAGTGTCGCATCCAGAAACCGTGCGTGAGGATGACCACCTGTTCGTTGCCGGGATTGTCCTCCTGCGGCAGGAAGTTCCGGCCGAGCCGCGGGTAGGTGCGCAACGTGGCGAGATAGTTGGTGGTCACCTTCAGGCCGCGGACCTGCAGCGGTTCGCCGGTGCCGGTGAGGCTGAGGTTGGAGCCGCGTAGGGCCGCGAGGGACTCGAAGGAGGCCGCCTGTTCCGTCCAGCTGAAGTATTGGCCCGGCGCGACGGAGAACTCAGGAAATTGCGGCAGGTTGGTCTCGCGGATGAGCACCAGGCGATCGGATTCCGGGTAGTCGAGCGGACGCAGCAGGACGCTGTTGACGACCGAGAAAATCGCCGTGCAGGCGCCGATGCCGAGGGCGAGGGTGGCCAGCGCGGTGATCGTGA
Organism: Verrucomicrobiota bacterium; assembly: GCA_039797805.1. GTDB lineage: Bacteria > Verrucomicrobiota > Verrucomicrobiia > Opitutales > Opitutaceae > Lacunisphaera. The sequence goes on along the minus strand of JBDKHE010000209.1, from coordinate 856 downwards.
AACCGGGAGATTTCGCGAATTGGCGCACAGCGAGACGGACGTCGTTCATAGGGGAGGGAGGGAAGAGGGAGAAGGGAGCAGGGACTCTTACTCTTTCTCGTTTATGTTCTGGTGCGTGTGGATGGGATGGGTGGGCAAGGCTGGGAGTAGTAGAAGGAGGTTAAGAAGAGAGGGAGGCAGGCTCGGGGGCTTTAGGAGCGCGGAGGCAGGACCTGGGGGACGAGCAGCCAGACGCGGATCACGGTCACGGGCCAGTTGGCCGCAGGGTTCTCCTGGACAACGGTGTCGGGTTCGGTCGACGGCATCCAAACGGTGGGCCGTGACGGACAGTGGCTGATCGCGCTAGCGAGACAGAGCGCGGCGATCAGCAGCGTGGGCAGGAAGGCCGTGGCTCGGTTGCGGCGGATTGATTGAACGTGGCCAGGACCGAACATGGGGAGTGTCGGGTGGGAACAGGCCGTTTGTCAGAAGCAGATCGCCACGGCGGCGAGCGCGATCCCGAGGGTTAAAAATACGCCCGTTTGGACGCGGAAAGCCAAGGTGTGCGAAGCGAGGAGCATGAGCCCGGGATTGCAAGGTGCGTGCCAATCCTTTCGGCAGTTGTTAACACATGGCATGCAGAGGGTAATAGAAATCCACTTCCTAAAGAATCTCAGGATCGCCCTGAAAACGAAATTGAGGCGTCCCGAATATGGGAAGGAATCCTGTCTCCAAGGGCCCTTTTGCCGGTTCGATTCAGGCTCGAACCGCCGAACGCGTTTTGCGCCGAACGCGATCAGAAGAAGCGTCACGCGACCATCCTTACCGCTCGCCGAAAAGAGCGATTACCGCGAAGCGCAAAAGGCACGGCCGGACG
>JBDKHE010000208.1:0-3936 GCA_039797805.1 Verrucomicrobiota bacterium | reverse complement strand
CGCCTTGCCGGGCACCGTGATCGCCGCTCCGGCCGAAATGCAGCTGGGCCTGCAGGCCTGGACCTTCCGGGCCTCCAGTTTCTATGAGACAGTTGAAAAAGCGGAGGCGCTCGGCATCCGCTTTCTCCAGGCCTACCCGGGCCAGCGTTTGGGCACGGCGGATGAGCCGGTTTTTCATCACAACATGAGCGCCGAGCAGCGGACCAAGGCGCTGGCCCACCTCAAGGCCCATCAGGTCATCCTCGCCAGCTATGGGGTGGTGAAGCCGAAGAACGAGGCCGAGTGGCGGCAGGTCTTCGCTTTCGCGCAGGCGATGGGGATCCGGCAGATCGTGTGCGAGCCGACACCGGAAGCCTTGCCGTTGGTGGACCAGCTCGCCCTGAAGTCGGGTGTGCAGGCGTCCATTCACAATCATCCGCGGCCCACCTATTACGCGGATCCCGCCACAGCGCTCGCGGCGGTGGCACCCTACGGTCCCGAACTGGGCATCTGTGCTGACACCGGGCACTGGGTGCGGGGCGGGTTCGACCCGGTGGAGTCCCTCCGTCATACCGAGGGCCGTATTCATTGTCTGCACTTCAAAGACCTTTCCGCTTTTGGCGAGAGGTCCGCCCATGACGTGCCGTGGGGCACGGGGGTCTCCCACGCGGCCGGACAGATGGCGGAACTGCGCCGGCAGAAATTCGACGGCGTCGTTTACGTCGAATACGAACACCTCACTCCCAATCTGGACGCGGAGGTCGCCCTTTGCGTGGACTATTTCCAGCGCACCCTGGCCGCCGTCCGTCAGGACCGGTAACCTTCGCTCCTCCCTCAACCGAATTTCGGCAACACGCCCTCCGGTTCTCTCCATGAAAAAGATCGCGCGATACGTCCTGTCTCTGTGCGCCGCCGGACTGCTCCCGACCGCGGCCAGCGTCGCCCATGCGGGCGTCGAGATCATCCCCACCCACGGTCGCAACATCTACCGGCTGGCCGTCGCGGAACTGGATGGCCAGGCGGCCGCAAAGGAGATTGTTGGCTCGCCCTACGATAATCGCGTCTGTGCGTTCGCGATTGACGGAAAGCATCTGTGGGACGCGCCCGTGGGCGGATTCGTGTTCGATCTCGCCGCGGGCGATCTCGACGGTGACGGCCGCGACGAGATTGTCGCCGCGGGCGCGGATGGCCTCGTCACCGTGTTCGATGCGGCCGGGCGGAAGCGCTGGACGGCCGACCTGCAGGCGCCGGTGTATCAGGTCGCCATCGCGCGGCTCGACGGGAAAACGCCGGTGGTGCTGGCCGGCGGCGTGTCGCGTCAGGTCGTCGCCTTCGCCGCGAACGGCCGCCGGTTGACCGCCGTCGATCTCGACGGCGCGGTGCGGACGATGCAGGCGGGCGACTTCGACGGCGACGGGAAGGATGAGATCGCAGTGGTGCCAGCCACCGGCGTCCGCGGCTACCGCTCGCCACCGTCCCTGCTGTTTTTTCAGGAATCGTCTCTCGCCAAGATGACCGAGGCCGGGCAACGCGGCCCGCTGGCGGCGTATCATCCGGTGCCCGCCGCGGCGAACGCCAACGGCACCGTGGCCGACCTGGACGGCGATGGCAGCGCGGAGCTCTTCTACAATTCCGGCGTTCACACGCTCAAGGGGGGCCTGCGGCCGCTCCTCACCCTGCCGCCCAAGCACATGGAGTTGAGCTATGATCATCACTACACGATGCAGTTGCTGGCGGCGGGCGACCTCACGGACCGGCCCGGGACGGAGACCGTCGTCATCAACGGCGCCCAGGTGCGGCTGTGCGACGCGACCGGGAAGGAACTCGGCCACGCCGTCGCGGCCTTCGGGTTCACCGATGTCGTCTATGTGCCCGGGGCGCCGCACGGCAGCGTCCTCCTCGGCTCCAGCCCGAACGGCGACGACAATCTTTACCGCCTGACCTTCACGCCGGGTTGGGAAAAGTCGCTCGAGCAACTCGAGCGGCGCGGCCTCATGGCCGGCATCGGCGCTACCCTGCAGGATCTCGGCGGCGCCGCGCGCCAGTGGAAAGGCGAACCGATGCGGGGCGCGGACGGGCCCTACGATATTGTCGTCGCCCATGGCCTCGACCAGCCCGCGGGCGGCCATCTTTGGAACAATGCGGAGGATCCGCGGCCGTTCGACCTGTGGGTGTCCGAGGTGCGCGAGTATGAAAAACTCTTCCCCTACCCGCGCCTGCGCTTCTCCACCAATTTCTGGCCGGGGGAAAACGCGCCCCTGCTCCGCCCCGACGGCAAGCCCTGGGACCGGGACCGGCGGCTCGCCCACGACCTGACCCGCGAACAGATCATTGACGGTGCCAAATACCTCGAGGCGGCGCGCTGTCCCTTCTGGGTCCAGGTCGGCCACGCTTGTTCCCCGCACCTCGAGATCGCGACCGTCGCCGCGATGCTCGAAGCCGCTCCGACCATGCTGCTCGGCTTCGTCAGCGCCGAGGACTTCCAACCCGACCAGGTGCCCTACTACATGGAGCACCACATCAAGCCGATCCTGGAACTCTGCCTGCAGCACCAGAAGCGTTTCATCCTGCGGAACAAGGGCATCTGGTGGGCGCACTGGCCGGCCGACCCGCAGGTCCGCGAGCTCATCTTCAACGGCCGCTACCGCTCCGTGATTTTGCCCTCGGTCGAGGACAGCAACTCGCGCAGTCCCGACGTGAACCTCGCCGCGCGCGTCGGGCTGTGGCTCGACGGCCAGGTGGACGACTGGGCCAGCCGCTGCAGCGCCGACTGGTATAGCTTCAACCGCCTCTGGGAATGGGAATACCCGCTGACCGGCCATCCGGCCCTGCGCTACAACGTCGCGCAGGCGATGCTCGGGGCCCGCGTCTTCATGATGCTCAACGGCGAGAGCGAACGGAGCACCGGCCGCTGGACGCGCACCGGCACCGAGGGCACGGCGACCTTCCTCCACCTGCTCGGCCGGGGCGCGATCACACCGCCCAAGCGGGAGCAACTGCGCGGAATTTCGCCCGTGGCGCTGGCGATGCAGCCGCCCGCCGAACGTTTCGCCAAGCATGGCGGCAATTACCACCAGTTGCAGGATTGGGGCAACGATAGTGCCGACGCCAAACCCTGGGCCTTCGACCGGCTCGACTGCTACTGGGGCATGGCGCCGCTGCCACCGACCGACGTGTCCACCTATCTGTGGGGCCGCACCCGCCGCGACGCCTCCCACCTGCCCACGACAACGCCGCACGGCTTCGTCGCCCTCGTGCCCGGCGGTATCTCCCGGCCGGACAGCCCGTGGAAAACCATGTGGACCACCGATGGCGACACCCTGAGCAAGGACGGGCGGAACTACTCGCTGCCGGAAGCGCGCATCGCGATGCTCGCCGATCTGGCGGCGGCGGAGAAGAGCCTGCCGTTCCACGTCGAAGGCCGGGTGTTTCACCAGGTCGTCGAGCAATCGCCGGGCCGCTACATCGTCGCGCTGATCGATTCCGGCTGGCTCGACCCGGCGGAGCGCACGGTCAAACTCACGGCGCGCCTGCCCGGGACGTGGAAACTCACCGACCGCCTGAGCGGCCAAACCCTCGGCACGCTGGCGTCGCCCGTCGAATTGCGGGTGCCCGCCGGCGCGCTGCGGCTGCTGGAGGCACGACGGGAATAGCGCGACCCGATCCGAAACCCTACCCCGCATGAAAAATAACCCCCGTTCCCTTGCTCTCGGCCTTGGGCTGCTGCTTTTGACCGGCGCGGCCGCGATGTCGTTTGGCGCGGAACCGCGGCGGCCGAACGTCCTCCTGATCATCGCCGACGACCTCACGAAAACGCTGCCATGCTACGGCTATCCGCTCGCGCAGGCGCCGAATGTGGCGCGGCTGGCGGCGCGCGCGGTGCGGTTTGATCGCGCTTATTGCCAATATCCGCTCTGCCTGCCGTCGCGCGCCTCGTTCCTGAGCGGACTCCGTCCG
>JBDKHE010000207.1:0-6067 GCA_039797805.1 Verrucomicrobiota bacterium | reverse complement strand
AGCAAGTGGATGTAGCGCTGCGGAGGTGGCGCGGAGTCAGCGGAGGTGTCGGTCCCTGGCATGCAGGCGCGGCGTGTTCAGGTCACCAGCATTCCGTCCGCAAGACGGATGACCCGGCTGCCGTAGGTGGCGTTCTCGGCCGAGTGGGTGACCTGGATGATGGTGGTGCCTTCCTCGTTCAGTTTCTTGAAAAGCTTCATGATCTCGCGGCCTTGGTCGGAGTGGAGGTTGCCGGTGGGCTCGTCGGCGAGGATGAGCGAAGGTTTGGCGACGAGGGCGCGGGCCACGCCCACCAGTTGCTGTTGTCCGCCCGAGAGCTGGTTGGGGTAGAGGTCCTTCTTGCCCACAATGGCGAAGCGATCGAGGACGTCGCAGACGATGCTCTCGCGCTCGCGTTTGGGCACATCGCGGTAGGAGAGCGGAATCTCGAGGTTTTCGTACACGGTGAGATCGTCGAGCAGGTGGTAGCTTTGAAACACGAAGCCGATGTGCCGTTTCTGGAGATCGAAGCGCTTCTTCTTGTCGAGCTGGTGGACGGGCTGGCCGAGCAGGTCGAACTGCCCCGACCACGCGCTGTCGTGCAGGCCGAGGATGTGGAGCAGCGTGGATTTGCCGGAGCCGGACGGCCCCATGATGGAGACGAACTCACCCTGATTGATCGTGAGGCTGACATTGCGCAGGGCGTAGAACGGCCCGCCCTTGAGCGGGTAGACTTTCTCGATTTGGCGGAGGGAGATCATGAGAGAGGGTTGGGGTCTGGGGGCTGGGATCTGGGGTCTAGGGTCTGGGATATGGAATCTGGGGGGCGGATGGGCAACCGAATGACCGCGGTAGGATTTTCGCTACTCGATACCGGTTATGCGGCCGTTTTCGTGGGACCAGCGGTGCAGGGTGGGGCCGGCACCGTGCTTGAGGGCCTTGAAGAGGTCGGGGGCGTCGCGTTTCTGCAGCATGAGTTCGCTCACGCCGGAGGCGTCACAGTTGAAGAGCTTGGCGTAGCCCTTGTAGTGACGCGCCTCGCCGATGATGACGGAAGGTTGCGCACCGGTCGGAGCGGTTTCTGGGGCCGCGCGCGCGGCGTCAGGCGCCGCCCCGACACGGTCCAGGACCAGAAAACTGTAGGGCAGGGAGCGGAGGTCGATGCCCGCGCGTTGGCCGAACTTGACCCAGCCCGAGTCGGCGTAGACGCCCATAGGCGGCGGGGCGAAGAAATGACACCAGTGGCGCTCGTTGCCGGCGCTCAGGATGCCGCAGGCGGACTGGTGCGGGCAGGGCGCGACGACTTGAAACTGGGGGTGAAGCTGCTCGCGCCAGCCGCCGAGGAGCCGGCTGACCTCGTGCGTGCCCGGTTCGACCCAGAGGATCGCCTGCGCCCGCGAGCAAAGCGCGACCAATTCGGCGCGGGCGATGTCGGTCAGCTCGTTGACGACATGGCTGACGACGAGCAGGCCGATGGGCTCGTCGCCGTTGAGATCGCGGTAGGTGGCGCGCTCGACGGGCAGACCGGGAAAGGCCTTGCGCCCGTGGTGCTCGGCGTAGTCGAGGGCGAGCGACGAATGGTCGTGCAGGAGCAGACGGGAGAAATGCGCGATGCCGTAGCGCTCGACGACGCGACGCCCGGCGATGCCGCTGCCGCAACCCCAATCTAGGACGACGCCACCCGCGGCGGGCGACCAGTGACGCGGCTTCAGCGCGGCCAGGACCGCATCCCATTTCCAGCCGATGCGCTCGCCATACGTGAAATCGTAGCACTCGAGATCGGTGATCGTGTGCCAGTAGGGACCGGCGGTCTTGTCGCCGGAGATAAAGGTTTCGCGCAGGCGGTCGAGCACCTCCCAGTCGAGGGTTTCCCAGGTCATGCGGAGAAAGTGAGGTTAACCCCAGCTAACACAGGGTACACGGAAAGGATGGGGCGCGGGTGGCTGATCTTTCGGTATAGGTTGAGCCCGAGGTCCGGACCGGCTGGTTGATCGATGGCCATCCGTTGTGCGGGGTTCAAAAAGTGAAGCCCAGCTGCCGGGCGAGTGCGTGGCTTTTGATGCCGTAGAAGGCGGCCAGTTCCCGGATCCGGACCGCGGACACTTCATCGCGCGCGATACCGGCGTGTTTGGTGGCGGCGATCATGAGGTTCTTGGCGGTGTGCTCGTTCGAGATGAACTCGAAGACCTTGGTGTCGTAGCCGGCCCATTCGAGGAGGAGGGCGCGGAGCGCGTCGGTCACAAACTCGGCGTGGCGTTCCTGCCAGATGCCGTGGCGCAAGGCCGGGGCGAGGACGGGCGCGGCGGCCAGCTGCGGGCGGAGCTCCTTCTGGCAGCAGGGGGCGACCACGATGAGCGTGGTGCCGGCCTTCACGCCGCGGGTGATGGCGTCGTCGGTGGCGGTGTCGCAGGCGTGGAGGGCGATCAGCACGTCGGGCGCCGGGAGTTCCACGTCCTGAATGGTGCCGCTGATAAAGGAGAGTTTTGGCCGGCCGGTGTCGTGGGCGATCTGGTTGCAGAGGGCGACGAGCTCGGGGCGCGACTCGACGCCGCAGACGCGGGCGGAACGTTGCAGGACGCGGTCAAAATAGTCGTGCGTGGCGAAGGTGAGGTAGCCCTTGCCGCAGCCCATGTCGGTGATCTCGACCGGACGATCCTGGGCCGGGCCGTTCGATGCACCAAGGGCCAGCGGCGAGTCCTCGATGAGGTGGCTGAGGATCTCGACGTAGTTGTGGATCTGCCGGCGCTTGTCGGCCATGCCCTCGCGGACGACGCCGGCGGCATTGGTGACGCCGAGCGCCTGGAGCCATTCCTGTGACTCGGGCGGGAGGAGGCGGGACTTCACGTGGTCGTGCGCCGTGTTGATGAACGGCGTGACGGTGCGACCGAGGTGCAACCGGGGCTCGCCCTTCTTGTTGTACTCCAGCTGCACGCTCTGCTGGGTCGTCGCGAGGTGGGCGCTGTGGAAGGTGGTGCCGAGCATGCCGCTGATCTCGTGGACGGCGTCCGTGGGGATCAGGTTCTTGGTGATGTCGCGGGTGTCGTGGCGCCAGACGAAAGAGAGGTGGGGACCGGCCTTGAGGGTGACGGGGCGGATGATGATCTTCTGCAGCGTGGGATCGTCGCCGCGGGGCTTGCCGAGCGTCAGGCGGGCGAAGGTGCCGTCGGCCACGCTGGCGGCAAGGCGGGCGGTGAAATCTTCATGAGGAGTGACGGACATCACCGGAAAAATAACAGCCTCCCGCCGGATTAGTCAACCGGCCGGGCCGAATCAGTGTGCGGAGAGTTTGCGCAGGCCCTCGAGCGCCGGTGGAAAGTGCGGGTCGATGGCGATGGCGGCCTCGTAGGCGGACTTGGCGGCGGGAAGGTCGGGCTTTTTTTCCAAGATCTGGGCGATATAGGTCTGGGCGCGCACATCGGCGGCATGGTCGGGATGGGCCATGAACGAGCGCAGGCAGGCGAGTCCGCGGTCAAGCTGCTCGCCGGAACGAGCGGCGAGACGGCCGATCTGAAAAAGGGCGTCACTGTCGTCCGGTTGATCCCGCAGCACCTCGTCATAGAGGGCGAAGGCATCGGCGTATTTCTTGTCGGAGGCGTAGAGCGACGCATAAGCGGCGCGGCCTCGACGGGCGTCGAGTTTCCTGATCTCGGCGGCCTGGGCGTAGGCCTGGTCCATGCCACCGCCGACGATGCCGGGGGCCTGCCGGCAATATTCCATCACGCTCCAGCGCGCGTTGATGTTGGCGGGATCGAGGGCGACGGCCTTCTCGTAGGCGGCCTTGCAGTTTTTCGCCAGGCCGAGCTTGGAAAACAAGCCGGCCTTCTGGGCGGCTGCCCCGTAGGCGTTGCCCAGCATGAGGAAGGCGTTGCTGTTGCCCGGGGCGAGCGCCGTGGCCTTTTCCAGCGCGGCCACGGCTTGGTCCAGATCACCGCGGGCCAGGAGGCACTGCCCGAGGAATTGCCAGACCTCGGCGTTGGACGGTTCGGCCTGCGAGGCCTGTTCGAGCAGGGTTTGGGCCTTGGCCCATTCGCGTTGGTTGAAAAGGGTGGCGACCTCCTCACGCAGCGCGGCGTCGACGGCGAAGGCCGGCAGGGCGGTGAGTAGGAGGAGCAACAGGGGACGGAGCATCGGGTTTAGAACCGCAGGCGGCGGGATTTGTTTCGAGCAAATTAGAGGATCTCGACGAGGAAAGACCGCCGAAAAGCAGGTAGCTCGTGGCGCGGACATAGAGGCGGCGGGAACGGAGGGTGGTCATGGGAGGGGAGAAGGGAGAAGGGAGGAAGGAGCAGGGGGCAGGGAGCAGGGGGCAGGGAGCCAGAAGGTAGGATGGGAATCATTCTCTTACTCCTACTCGTTCTGGTGTGTTTTGGTGGGATGGGCGGGGAAGGCTGGGAGAATGAGGAGGAGTAGGATTAGGAGAACGAGTAGGAGGCTTTCGGTCATCACTCGGCGCGGAGGGCTTCGATGGGGTCGACGCGGCTGGCGCGGTGCACAGGCAGCCAGCAGGCGAAGAGGGCGACGGCGAGCAGCAGGACGGGCAGACCGACATAGATGAGCGGGTCACCCAAGGGGACATTGACCAACTTGGGTTGCAGGTACCAGCCGGCGGCCAGGGCGAGGCACCAGCCGACAGCTCCGCTGATCAGCACGACGCGCATGCTCTGCCACACCAAACAGCCGACGAGCGCCTGGGGTGTCGCGCCGAGGGCAAGCCGAATGCCGATTTCCTGCGTCCGCAGGGCCACGCTGTACGCGACCACAGCGTAGAGGCCGATGGCCGCCAGACCCAGGGCGAGAGGTGCGAGCACCGCCAGCAAGTGGGCGGGGATCCGCTCGATGAAAAGGTTGCCTTCGATGTGCTGGGTGAGGGTGCGCGGATCGAGCAGCGCCAAGCCTGGGTCAACCTGGTGAATGGCCTCGCGGATGGCCGGAAGCAGAGTGCGAGGATCTCCCTGATTGGTGCGGATGTGCAGGATCGGTGCGGAAACAAACCGGTTGCGAATCGAGAGCCAGGCGGCGGGACGCGGGGCTTCGTTCATGCGTTCGAGCTTGGGGGTGCGGGCGACACCGGAGATCACATACGTCGTGCCATCGACTTCGAACCGGTGGCCCACCGGATTAGCGTTGGGCCAATAGCGACGGGCCATCTCGTCGTCGATGACGGCGTCGAGGGGAAGATCGGCCCGCTGGCTGGGCGCCAGATCGGCGCCGGCGAGGAGGGGAATGCCGAGCGTCGAAAAGTAGCCGGGAGAAACGGCGTAGTAGAGGATCCGGCGGTTTGGGTCGAAGTTCTTGCCTTCGATCGAAATCACGCCGGTGGACAGACCGCGCATGTCGAGCGGGACGTAGTTGGCGGCGGCTACCCCTGCGACATGAGGCATGGCCTCGAGGCGTTGCAAAAGATCATTGAGCAAGATGCCTCCCGTGCGGCGGTCGTAGCCGCGCTCTCCGAGATCGATGCCGAGTAACAAGACCCGTCCGGCATCGAAACCCGGCGAGGCGGTCAATGCGTGGCGGAAGCTGCTCAGGAAAAGACCGGCCAGCACGAGGACAAGCAAGGCCACGGCGACCTCCGTGCCGATCAGGATATCACGCAGCCGGCTGCGACCCTGAACGCTGCTGCGACCGCCCGAAAGCGAGGTTTGGACATCACTCCGGGCGAGTTGCCACGCGGGCGCCAGCCCAAAGGCCAGGCCGCAGGTGATGGCGATTCCAATGGCAAAAACCAGACTCATGCCGTCCACCGTCGGGGCGAGGTGGATTGGTAGGCCGGCCGGCAGGGGCAGTTGCCTGATGAGATCGGTGCCCCAAAGAGATAGCAAGATGCCGCCGAGGGCCCCGAGGAGGCCAAGCAGCACACTTTCGCCGAGGAGTTGGCGGAGAATGCGCCCGGGACCGGCCCCGAGGGCAAGCCTCACCCCGATCTCCCGTTGGCGCCCGCTGGCACGGGCGAGTAGCAGGTTGGCGGTGTTGGCGCAGACCACGACCAGAATCAGAATGGCGAAAATCTGCAGGGTCGCGAGCGAAGCCACGGTGGTAACACCGCCACGCGGAGAACGCCAGACGGGGAGGAGTTCGAAGCCTAGGC
>JBDKHE010000206.1:0-3622 GCA_039797805.1 Verrucomicrobiota bacterium | reverse complement strand
TGTAGGAATTGGCACCTGAAGGCAGGAAGCGGGCGAGGTTCATGACGTCGTCACCGGCGGTCAACAGGGCTTGCTCCGGGCCCTCGGGCCGGATCTGGCCGAGGCCGATGTTGGCCATGAGACCATTGCAGAGACACAACCGGCCCTGGGTGTCCTCGAGCAGGCCGCCCTTGCGGACATAGTCCTCGACTGGTTCGGCCGCACAACGGTAGCCGACGGAGCCATCGGGCTTCTGGTAGGCTTGCCGCAGGTAGCCGAGGTCACAGATGCGTTTCCGGGCGAAGGCCCGGGTTTCCTCCGAAAGGGTGCCGAGCATCTGCAGGACCTTGAAGGGAAAGCCCGTGGGCGAGGCGCGCGGATCGGTCCGCACCCGGAGGGCGCCCAGCGTCCGGCTGAGTTCGCAGACGCGGCGTTTCAGGTCAGGCAGGAGACCGGATTCCTCGCAAAAGGCGAAAGCCGTGCCGATCTGGACCCCGGCGGCCCCTTGGGCGCGGGCTTCGATCAGTTTCTCGGGGTCGGCACAGGAACCGCCGAGCCAGAACGGTAGACCGAGTTCGCGGATCTTGGGCAGTTCCGGGACATCGCGCGGGCCGTAGATGGGTTCGCCCTGTTCGGTGAGGGTCATGGGGCCGCGCGGCGGCGCGTTGTGTCCGCCGGCGAGGGGTCCCTCGATGACGAATCCGTCGACGCGACCGTTGGATTTGCGGGCGAGGGTCAGGGCCAGGGTGGCGGAAGAGATTATGGCCAGGAACTGGGGGCGCGGCGGAGGCGACGATACGTCCCGGAGATAGGGGCGTGGGTCAAAGCGGTTGAGGCAGTCGTTGGCCTCGGTGGCGCCGACAATGTCGATCTTCAGTTCAGTGGGCTCGCCGCGGGAAAGCGCATCGAGCACGCCGGGGATGGAGCGGGGAATGCCCGCGCCCATGAGCACGTAGTCGACGCCCGCCAGCATGGCGCCGAAGAGCGTGGGCAAGGTCGGCAGCTGGATCTTTTCGAGTAGATTGATGCCGATCCGTCCGCTGTGTCCTTCCTTGGCCAGCGCCACTTCCGTGAAGGCCGCGAGCACGGCGAGATCCAGGAAAGCCTGGCTCGGCTGCAGGTTGGGCATGGGGATCGCCTTGAAAGGGGCGTCGGGTGCCTTGCCGCCCGGGACGTAATAGGCGGACCAGACACGGTCCACGATATCGGACCGGGGAAAACCATGGAGAATGCGGGCGAGGTTGCCCTCGGGATCGCCGAGTTGCAGCTGGCGCGCCAGCATGAGGGGGAGGGCGGTGCCGGAGACAACGCCGAGCTGGCCGGTTTTGGCGACCGCGCTGGCGAGGCGCCAGCTGGAGACGCCCACACCCATGCCGCCTTGGATGATGGTTGGAAGTGTCGTGGACATGCGGATGGTCACAGCCGGCGAAGTGGAAGCAGACTGAACTGACTGAGAATTTCCGCAAAGACCGGGCGAAGGAAAGACGTGAGTGTGGGCAGGGCAGTCTTTGGCAAGAAACGCACAGTCGGCCGAAGCCTCGACTTTGGCGACGGCGCGCCGACGTTGCGGAGCTCCGGCGGGGTGGCTGGACAGACCTCAGTTCCCGAGCTCCCGCGAGATGAATCCCTCCGGAAATGCCTTGGCGCCAAGGCTTCGTGGGAGGGGCCCGCAGAGAGCCGGGAGCGCGAGTTCGCTACTGAAAGAGGCGGATGAAGTTGGCTTGGACCTGATTGGCGAGGGCTTCGAGCGGCAGATCGCGCAGCAGGGCGAGCTGTTCGTAGGCAACGACCACGTTGGCCGGGTGATTCACCTCGGAGCCATCGGCTGCCTGCGGCAGCGGGTAGCGGTTCAAGTTCGCTGGCGGGGGCTTGGTCGGGGCGTCGGTCTCGATGAGGAGCCGATCGGCCGGCAGCGTGCGGAAGTTCTCCAGCCGGGCTGCGAGGCGGGGTTGCAGCAGTTCGATGTTGAACGAAAAGTAGGCGCCCAGGTCGGCGAAGGTCTTGATCATTTCCGCCGGGCCGCCGTAGCCGTGGAGCAGGAATCCGCGGGCGGGCAGCGGGGTTTGCTGGAGGACCTCAAGGAGGGCACCGAACGCCTGCACGCAATGGATGGAGGCCGGACGATTGAGCTCTGCCGCCAGTTTGACCTGGCCGGCGAAGACGGCGGCTTGCTCGTCCAGTGGGGCCACCCGCAGACCGGCAATCCGCGGGTCATCGGGTCTCACCCCGTCGATGATCCAGCGATCGAGGCCGATTTCGCCCACGCCAGCGTCGGGGGTGGCGAGCAGGGCCGCGCGCAGGCCGTCCATCCATTGGTCAGATCGGTTGCCGCAGTCCCACGGGTGGATACCGAAGCTGGGCCGGACGAGGGGGTATTCCCGGGCCAGGGCGGCGACAACCGGCCATTCCTCCTCGTTGGTCGCGTTGACGACGGCCTGTTTCACGCCGATGGCCTGACAGTCCTGCAGAAGGGTGGCGCGATTCGTCACCAAAGCGTCAAAATGGAGGTGTTGGTGGGCGTCGTAGAGGGAATGCACGGTTGGGCGACTCTGAAGGTTTTTCGCCCTCAAGTAGTACCCGAAAGTGGCCGTTATGCAAAGCAACCAAGGAAGGAACCACGTCCATGACGGACAACATGATCATCGACATACCAGAACTACGCCTGCCCCGAGACATGGCATGGCGCGTCAAATTCATCGAGGCGGTCGAAGACCACGCTCGACGACTGGGTATCGCCGGCCGGTTCAAGGTTCCGCGGTTCTTTGGCTACTACTTCACCGGAAACCGCTCGGTCGTGGTGGCCGGGCTCTGGACGGTGTTGGTGGATGATGCCGAGCTGTTGCGCCGCCTGCGGAACACCGTCGAAAAGATCACCGACAACCGTTTCAATTTTGCGACCGCCCATGAGGGTGGCGAACCCGAGTTCATGCTCGTGAACGACAGCCATGATGGATCGTGCTGGCTGTGGGATTATGCCCACGCCCGGCGCTTCCTGGAGGCGGCCGAGCCGGCGAATATCCGGGCGGAATACGATGAGCCGCTGGGCGACAATCCGGACCGGGGACCGAGACTTTTGGGGCCAGAGTAAGCAGCGTGATTGCATGTGGGTAAAGCTGGGGCGGTCTGAGACAACTCAGGCCGCCCTAAGCTGTTTCTGGCCCATGGCCGGGCAGCCCGCGCACTCGGCGCAATGGCGCGGGCACGGCGACTTGGGTTTGCGCCGGTACGCCTCGAGCCAGTCGGGACCAGGGCCCTGGCCCCGAACCGCAGTGTCGTGCCGGTGCTTGAAGCCGGTGCGGAGTTCGATGAAGGCCTCGAGGCGCGGCCAGAAATCGGTCCGCTCGAGCAGCGGATTCACGAAGTTCGTGACCGGACAGTAGTACGTGTTTTTCGGGTCGGCGTGGTGGAGCCCGTGGTGACGGGGAGTCTGGAGGATATGCCAATCCTGGAGGGTGGAGATCAACCAGCCGTTTTCGGCCCGGGTGCGATGGGCCATCTTGTGGATTTCGTTGGCGTTGACGCTTACGACAATGAACAGGAGGAGCTGCCAGGAGACCAGGCCCAGCACCGAGGCGAGGCCCAGCAACACGGCGCCGGCCAGCAGCAACAGCCAGGAGCTTTCCCACCAGGACAGGCGGGTGAA
>JBDKHE010000205.1:0-2742 GCA_039797805.1 Verrucomicrobiota bacterium | reverse complement strand
TCGAGGTAAAGCCGATCTTCTTCTCGTCCTCGGTATCCACGAGGACGGCTCTTGGGAAGAGATTTACTTTGGGACGTACGGGCCGGTCTTGGATAACGCCCGTTTCTCGGCGCGCGATAATAAGCACATGATCGCCGTGTCGAAATTACGCGCATTACGAAGCAGCTAAAGTCGCGAAACTCCCGCATTTAACTGCCCTTTATGCACGACCTCCCGCCCCTCCACACCTTGCCCGCCTTCGAAGCCGCTGCTCGTCTCGGCAGCTTTCTGGCGGCGGCGGAGGCCTTGCATCTGACGCCGTCGGCGATCAGTCATCGCATCAAGCAACTGGAGGAACACCTCGGCCAGCCGCTGTTCGAGCGGCGGCATCGGGCGGTGGTGCTGACGGCGGCGGGGCGGCGTTATCTGGCGGTAGTGCGCGAGGCGCTGTTGCGGCTGGATGAGGCGAGCGCGGTGCTGCGTGCGCCGAGGCGCGAGCGGCTGCGCATTTCGGCCGCGCCGGCCTTGGGCAGCAAGTGGCTGGTGGCGCGGGTGGCTGAATACCAGCAGGGCCATCCCGATCTCGAATTCACCCTTGGCACAGCGACCGGTCTCGGGCCGCTGCTCAACGGCGAAGCCGACATCGGCCTGCGTTACGGCGAGGAGGAATGGCCGGGGCTGCTGGCCTGGAAGCTCTTTGAGGAGCGTGTCTTCCCGGTCTGTTCGCCGACGCTGGCGGCGAACTTGCAGACGCCGACCGATCTCGACGGCGTGCGTTTGCTGCGCCATCCCTTGCTCTCGTGGTCGCGCTGGTTTGCCGCCGCTGGGCTGCGTCGACCGGAACCAGCGAGCGGGCCGACTTACGAGGATGCCTTGCTGATGCTCGAAGCCGCCGTCGCGGGGCACGGCGTGGCGCTGATGGCGGCGACGCTGGCCCAGCCTTACCTCGACGAGGGCCGGCTGGTTCGTCCCTTCGCCGAAGATTGCCCGGATCGCAGCTTCTACATCGTCGCGCCGCCGGCCGTGCAGGAAAAGCCGGCGATCATGGACTTCATCCGCTGGCTGCTACGGTGCACACGGCAAAACGGGCAAAAACCGAGTTAGCTGCCCAGCCCTTCACCGGACCGCTCACATTAATTTAGTTCATCTGAATCGCGCTCAATTCGTTTGAGAGCATTCATTGGGCGCGGCATTCTCTCCTCACCGCGCCTTGGCGTTACTCGGCCCACCTACCCGGCATCGGCCGTCCGACGCACCCGCCGCTCACCCCTCGCGGCTTCGTTCGCTGCCCATGCAGCGCATCGCCATTCTTCGAGGAGAACCCCATGCAAGACCACAACAGTCTCATCTGGCTGGACGGGCAATGGCTGCCCGCGTCCGAGGCCAAGGTTTCCGTGCTCACCCACACGCTGCATTACGGCTACGGCTGCTTCGAGGGCATCCGCGCCTACGAGACGGCGGCCGGCCCGGCGCTCTTTCGCCTGCCCGAGCATCTGCGTCGGTTAGAGGATTCGGCGCGCATCCTGGCCATCGATATGCCGTTCGATCGGAGCACGCTGACCGAGGCCTGCCGCGAAGTCGTGGCGCGCAATGGGCTGAACAGCGCCTACGTACGGCCACTGGTTTTTCTTGGCGACGAGAAACTGGGTGTCGACCCGGCCGGCGCCAAGACGCATGTGATGGTCGCCGCCTGGCCTTGGGGCACCTACCTCGGCGGCGCAGCGCTACAGACCGGCATCCGCGTCCGCGTGTCGTCCTACGCCCGCCATCACCCGAACGTGCAGATGTGCCGGGCCAAGGCCATCTCGGCCTACGCCAATTCCATCCTTTCGGTGCGCGAGGCACGGCGCGACGGCTACGACGAAGCAATCCTGCTCGACACCGAGGGCTACGTGGCGGAAGGCTCTAGCGAAAATCTCTTTATCGTGCGCGACGGTGAGCTGCTGGAGCCAGAAACAACCTCGGCGCTCGACGGCATCACCCGCCGCACCGCCTCCACGCTGGCCCGCGAGGCCGGCCTGAGCGTGCGCGCCAAGCGGCTGACGCGCGACGAGGTCTATTGCGCCGACGAAGTCTTCTTCACCGGCACGGCGGCGGAAATCACGCCAGTGGTGGAAGTGGACGCCCGGCGCATCGGCAACGGCCAGCCCGGCCCGATCACCCGCCGCTTGCAACAGGCCTATTTCGCGGCCGTGCGCGGCGAGGATGAACGACATGACGACTGGCTGACACCGGCAACATGACGTACGGAAAAACAGGGGCGGCATTAGCGTTTTCTGATTTACCGAAACCGCCATGAACCCCCTGCTCGCCACCGCCCTGCCGACTTTTGCCCAAGACCTCGGTTCGCTGACCGCAGAATCGAAGAAGGCCGTACTGCCGGTCGTGCCCAAGGTAGTCAGCGCCCTGCAGGAAGCCGTCACCGAGAAGGGCGCGGCCGGGGCGATTCCGGTATGCAAGGAAGAGGCGCCGGAACTGATCAAGGCCAAGCCCCAGGAAACAGGCGGCCGCACCCACCCCGCCTAAGCGCTTCCCATACCCGCCAGATGTTCCAGCAAGGCCAACGCGGCGGCCGGCAGGGCGGGGCGCGAACGGACACAGAGTTGTAAATCGCGCGGGGCCCAGGGGTCGGGGAGGAAAATCGGGGTCAGACCCCGATTTCCCGAATAATCGCCACCCGCACTCTGCTTCAGACCATTCCTACAAAATGTGATCGCGGCAGCATCCAGCGGCCGGGCTGACCGGGGAGCGCCAGGAAGCCGA
>JBDKHE010000204.1:0-4480 GCA_039797805.1 Verrucomicrobiota bacterium | reverse complement strand
TCCAGGGCATCATCGTAACCGAACCAGCGCTTCAGGTAGGCGACCGCCAGGTAAGGCACGACACCGGCGAAGACGCCCATGATGACCGCGGAGGTCGAGGACACGAACCCGCAGGCGGGCGTGATCACAACGAGGCCGGCCACGATACCCGAGCAGAAACCCAGGACGCTGGGCTTGCCGCGGGTGACCCACTCAACCATGGCCCACACAAATCCGGCGACGGCGGCCGCGAGGGTCGTGGTGGTGAAGGCGTTGGAGGCAATCGCATCAGCCCCGAGGGCGGAGCCGGCGTTGAAGCCATACCAACCCACCCAGAGCATGCCCGTGCCGACCATACAAAGCACCAGGGAGTGCGGCGGCATCGGCTCCTTGCCGAAGCCCATACGCGGCCCGAGGATGATGCAGAGCACCAAGGCGGACCAACCCGAGGTCATGTGCACGACGGTGCCACCGGCAAAGTCGATCGCCTTGATGCCGGCGTTGGCGTTGAGCGGTCCGCACATGAAGCCGGTACCGGCCCATACCATGTGGGCAAAGGGGAAATAGACGGCGAACATCCAGACCGCCACGAACAGCAGCACGGCGCTGAATTTCATGCGTTCGGCGATGGCGCCCAGGATCAGGGCCGGGGTGATGATGGCGAAAGTCAGCTGGAACATGGCCCACATGGAATCGCTGATCCAGTGGTAGCCTGCGCCGGTGGCACCCGGGTTGACACCCTCGAAGAACTTGTAGGCAAGGTCGCCGATGAAGGCGTTGCCGCTGCCGAAGGAGAGACTGTACCCGACGGCCCACCAAAGAATCGTCACCAGTCCGGCGATGCCGAGACACTGGGCCAGAACCGAAAGCACGTTCTTCTTGCGGACCAGACCGCCGTAGAAGAGCGCCAGACCCGGCAACGTCATGAACAACACCAAGGCGGTGCTGACCATCTGCCAGGTGTTGTGGCCCGGACCCGGTCCGGGGATCTTGCTGGCCACATCAGGCGTGCGCGCCGAATTGTTTACGTAGGCCTCGAGATCAGCCAGCCGCTGCTCAACCGTGGGTTCCGGAGGAGCAGCCGGGGCGTCGGCCGCCATCAAAGGTGAAGCCCAGCATGATGCGAGCAACGCACCACCAAGGACGAGGGATCGAAACAGGTTTTTACAGGGTAGTTGTAGGTTCATGGACACCGCCAAAAAGCAGCTCCAATGCCATGAATCAGACTATTTCCAATCCAGTCTGTCATGAACGCAGAGCATCCCGGCCTGCTCTGTCCACTACCCCGGTGATATTGCGCGAATCAGACGGCTGCGTCGCCGTGCTCGTCGGTCCGGATGCGGATCACGTCGTCGACCGGCATGATGAAGACCTTGCCGTCGCCAATCTTGCCCGTCTTGGCGCCGTTGACGATCGCGGTCACGACCTTGTCCTTGATGTCGTCGGAAACGACGACCTCGATCTTGATCTTGGGCAGAAAATCCACGGTGTACTCGCTGCCGCGATAAACCTCGGTATGCCCTTTTTGGCGCCCGAAGCCCTTGACCTCGGTGACCGTCATGCCTTCCACGCCGACGAGCGTGAGGGCTTCCTTAACGGATTCCAATTTGAATGGCTTGATGATGGCAGTGATGAGTTTCATGCGTCGATTGGGTATGCCGGAGTGTCTCACGCCACCCCGAAAGGGCAAGCTTACTGTGAAGGAACCACCGTCTGGATATGGAGTTCCTTCAGTTGCTTCGCGGTCACCGGCGTCGGGCTCTGCGCCATCAGATCCTGCGCCTTCTGGGTCTTGGGGAAGGCGATGACGTCACGGATGCTGGTGGTGCCGCACAGCAAGGCGCACATGCGATCGAGACCGAAGGCAAACCCACCATGCGGCGGGGCGCCATAGGTGAAGGCCTTGAGCATGTAGCCGAAGCGGCTTTCCACGACATCGGCCGGAATCTTGAGCACGTCCTCAAAGATCTTCTTCTGCAGGGAGGGCTGGTGAATACGGATCGAACCGCCGCCGAGCTCCATGCCGTTGAGCACGCAGTCGTAGTGCTGGCCGCGCACGGCCTTCGGGTCCGTATCAAGCAGGGGCACGTCTTCGGCGACCGGCGAGGTGAACGGGTGATGCGTGGCAGCGTAGCTGCCCTTCTCCTCGTCGTAGGACATGAGCGGGAAATCGACGACCCACAGGAAATTCCACTGGTCGGCGCGGATGGTCAGCTTGCCACGCTTCACGAGCAGTTGCGCCGCCTCGAGCCGGGTACGGCCGAGAATCGCGCAGGCGCGTTCCCACGGGGCCGCGGCGAAGAAAACAATGTCGCCGTTCTCAATGTTGAGGCGCTTCGTCAGCTCGGTCTTTTCGGCTTCGGTGAAGAATTTCACGATCGGCGACTTCCATTCGCCGTTCTCGACCTTGATGAAGGCGAGGCCCTTCGCGCCGAGCGATTTCGCGATGTCCTCGAGCGCACCGATTTCACCCTGGGTGATGTCGGCCAGGCCCTTCGCGTTGAACGCCTTCACGGAGCCGTGGGCGGCGATGGTCGAGGCAAACACCTTGAAGCCGGAGCTCTTGAACGTGTCGCTGAAGTCCACCAGTTCCATCGCGAAGCGGGTGTCGGGCTTGTCGACGCCGTAGCGGTTCATCGCGTCCTTGAAGGCCATGCGCGGGAACGGCGTGGGCAGGTCGTGGTTCAGCACGTCCTTCCAGACCTTCTTCAACATCCCTTCGAAGAGGGCATAGATGCCCTCGCGGTCGATGAACGAGACCTCGACGTCGATCTGCGTGAACTCCATCTGGCGGTCGGCGCGCAGGTCCTCATCGCGGAAGCAGCGGGCGATCTGGAAGTACTTCTCCACGCCGGCCACCATCAGGATCTGTTTGAACTGCTGGGGCGACTGGGAGAGCGCGTAGAATTCGCCGGGGTGGATGCGGGACGGCACGAGGTACTCGCGCGCTCCCTCCGGCGTGCTCTTGAAGAGCGCGGGCGTTTCTACCTCGTAGAAACCCTGGTTGTCGAAGTAGTCGCGCACCGACTTCGCGGCGCGATGGCGCACGGCGAGATTCTTGCGCATCTTCGGACGGCGGAGATCCAGGTAACGGTAGGTCAGGCGCAGGTCCTCGTTCACCTTGTCGCCACCGGCATCGGTGAGCGGGAACGGCGGCGTCTCGGCAATGTTGTGCACCGTGAGCTCGGCGGCATCGATCTCAATCTCGCCGGTGGGGATGCCCTTGTTCACCATCGCCTCGGGACGCAGTTCGACCTTGCCGGTGATGCCGATGACCGACTCGGCCTTGAGCTGCGCGGCCTCGGCGCGCAGATTCGAGTCGAACTTCACCTGCGTGATACCCTCGCGATCGCGGAGATCGACGAAGATGATGCCGCCGTGGTCGCGGACGGAGTCTACCCAACCGGCGAGCGACACGGTCGCTCCGAGGTTGGCTTTGGTGAGTTGGGCGCAGTGATGGGTGCGTTGCATAGGGACGGAACGCCCAACCAAACGGCCCGCCCCACCCCGGCGCAACCCCATTTTGGGCGGGTATGACACGGGGGCCCGGACACCCCACCCCGTGGGGCTAGCGCACCGGGCAAAGCGCCACGCGAAAACCCGTGCCCGGTGAGGCAAAGTCACGGCGTTGCCACCAGCGGGCGGTCGAGATGCAGAAGCTTGGCTTGGTCTCGGCGTCGCCTCCGCGCCTAAAGCGCAGGTTGGTGTCATTCGCCGCGAAGACCGGATCCGTCACGGTGCCACCCGGGTAGTCGTGTTTGAACGAGCTCAGGCACCATTCGGAGACGTTGCCCTGCATATCATAGAAGCCCCAGGCATTAGGTTTCCGGCGCCCCACGGGATGCGTCTTACCCTCACCGTTTTCCCCGGTCCAGGCCATCGTATTGATCTCCGTGTAGTCGATTAGGACGCGTTTGATCGCCTTGACGTCGAGACCCGTCCGGCCCGCGCGGCAGGCGTATTCCCACTGCGCTTCGGTCGGCAGGGTAAAGGCGAGGTCGTTGGACAGGCGCCCGGCCGCCCGCTCCCGCTCCGTCAGCTTCGCACAAAACTTCATCGCCATGTCCCAATCGACCTTCTCGACTGGCCGGCTCTCGCCGTCGTGGGCACTGGGGTTGTCGCCCATGACCGCCTTCCACTGGTACTGGGTCACCTCGGTCTGCCCGAGCCAGAATCCGCGCGTGAGCACCACGTGCGTCGTGGGCGCCTGATCACCCACCCAGATGTGGCCGGTCGATCCGAAGCCCATGTCGAACTCGCCCGGGTTGACCCAGATCAGCTTGAGATAGAGATCGGCGACCCTCCGGTTGTCCTCAGCCCTGAGCCCGGCCCCCAGGCTCGCGACCAACACGGCGACGCAACCCAGGAGCAGACGGGGTATCTTCATGGCTTAACCCAGTACCAAGCTTTCGCCGGTCATTTCAACTGGTTTCGGCAACCCCATGAGGTGCAGCACGGTCGGCGCGATGTCGGCCAACCGGCCGCCGGTGCGCATCTTGGT
>JBDKHE010000203.1:0-2746 GCA_039797805.1 Verrucomicrobiota bacterium | reverse complement strand
CTATTCGATCTCGTCGTCGCCGAAAGCCCATCCCGGACAGGTCCATCTGACCGTCGGCGCCGTGCGGTATGAAAAGGAAGGCCGGGCCCGCAAGGGCGTGTGCTCCACCTTCCTCGCCGAGCGCGGCCTGAGTTCCGGCAAGATCGGGGTCTACATCCACCCGAACACCGCCTTTCGCCCGCCGGCCGACGGCAACGTCCCGATGATCATGGTCGGACCCGGCACCGGCATCGCCCCGTTCCGCGCCTTCCTCGAGGAGCGCCGCGCCACCGGAGCCCGCGGGAAGAACTGGTTGTTCTTTGGCGACCAGAAGGCGGCAGCCGATTTTCTCTACCGCGATGAACTCACCGCCATGCAAAGCTCCGGCCTGCTCAACCGGCTGGACCTCGCCTTCTCCCGCGACCAGGCGGAGAAAATCTATGTCCAGCACCGCATGCTCCAAAACGCCCGGGAACTCTACGCGTGGCTCGAGGCCGGCGCCCACTTCTACGTCTGCGGCGACGCCTCGCGCATGGCCAAGGACGTCGACCTCGCCCTGCACCAGGTGATCGAGCAGGCCGGCGGCAAATCCCCGGAAGCCGCGGCCGCGTATGTGCAAAACCTCAAGGCCACGAAGCGCTACGCCCGCGATGTGTACTAGGCCCATTCTTTATAGGACCCATGGGGCCTATAACTCCCATTCAAAATAATGGTCGCTCCCCGCCAACAGCCCCCGCTCCTCGCCCTCGTGGACGAACTGCTCTCCGAGCAGAGCCGGCTGCAGACCCCGGTCGTCGCGGCCAGCCGGGCCTATGACCAGAGCCAGACGGGTGTTCTGCGGGCCGCGTTCAGCCCGCAGCTGATTCCCCTGACCGCCCCCGGCCCGGGCGAACAATACGCGTTCGAGGTGGATCTGGATTCCTGCACCGGTTGCAAGGCCTGCGTGGTGGCCTGCCATTCCCTCAACGGCCTCGACGAGACGGAAGCCTGGCGCGATGTCGGGCTGGTGGTCGGCGGCTCGCGCGCCGCCCCTTACCAACAGACCATCACCTCCGCCTGCCACCACTGCGCGGACCCTGGTTGCCTCAACGGATGCCCCGTCCTGGCGTACGAAAAGGATCCGGTTACCGGCATCGTCCGCCACCTCGATGACCAGTGCATCGGCTGCCAGTATTGCATCCTGAAGTGCCCCTACGATGTGCCGAAATACAACGAGCGGCTCGGCATCGTGCGGAAGTGCGACATGTGCCACCAACGGCTCGGGGCCGGCGAGTCCCCCGCCTGCGTGCAGGCCTGCCCCACGCACGCCATCAAGATCATCAAGGTGGAGGTTCACGTCGGCCGCGCCGATACCCGCCATTTCCTCCCGGCCGCGCCCGACCCCTCGTACACGCAGCCAACCACGCACTACGTGACGCAACGCGCCGCTCCGGTCGACGCGCACCCGGCCGACGCTGCGTTGCTCCGCCCCCAGCCCCCGCACTGGCCGCTGGTCGCGCTGCTGACGTTGATGCCCATGGCCGTTGGCTGCGGGGTCGCGGACCAATGGCTAAATCTCCCGACCCCGGCCCTGGCGGTCGTCGGTTGGATCGCGGGAGCCGCCGGACTCGCGCTGGCGGGACTGCATCTGGGCAAGCCGATGCGGGCCTGGCGCGTTTTTCTCGGACTGCGCAAATCCTGGTTCAGCCGCGAGGCCGTGGTTTTCGGCGCCTGGTTTCCGCTTGTCACCACCCAGGTCGCCGCGCGTCTCGGCTGGCTTCCCCTGCCCGACCCGCTTGGCGTCCCCCTCGCCCTCGGCACGGCCGCCCTCGGTGCCGCCGGTCTGTTTTGTTCGGTGATGATCTACGCGGACACCCATCGCGTGTTCTGGCGTTTCACCAACACGGCCCCGCGGTTTTTTGGCAGTGCCACCATCCTCGGGCTGGCCGCCGCCCTCACCATGCCTGGTGTCCCCCGTTCAACCGGCCTTGTCCTGGTCCTCGCCACGTTGGCAAAGCTCGCCCTGGAAGCACGGGCACTGTCGCCCTTGCGCGAAGCCGACGACGGAAGGAATGCCCCATCACGGCAAA
The DNA here is from genome assembly GCA_039797805.1 of Verrucomicrobiota bacterium. Taxonomy (GTDB): domain Bacteria; phylum Verrucomicrobiota; class Verrucomicrobiia; order Opitutales; family Opitutaceae; genus Lacunisphaera. The sequence goes on along the minus strand of JBDKHE010000203.1, from coordinate 698 downwards.
CCGCCCGCCTGCTTTCCGGTCCCTTGCGCGGTGCCAATACGCTGCGAGTGGGCGCCGCCCTGCTGGGAGGTGTGGTGCTGCCACTCAGCCTGGCCCTGGGCGTGGCCCCGACGATGGCCGCGATCCCGGCCCTGTTTCTCTGCCTGGTTGGAGAACTCACGGAACGCTACCTCTTTTTCCGCGCCGTGGACGCCCCGAAAATGCCCGGGCAGCCCGACCCGGGACATACCGCTCACCCATGAACACACTTGAAGAATTGCTGCACGCGCGAACCGGCCCGATGACCAGCGAACTGGTCCAGCACCCTGGGGCGTTCGGTCTCGGCAAGGTGCCGGCCCGTCTCGCCCCGGCCAGCACCGCCAAGGCGATTTGCGGCTACTGCAGCACCGGGTGCTCGCTGGAGGTCCACCTCAACGAGCGGGGCGAGGCCATCAATCTGACCCCGGATCCCGACTATCCGGTCAATCTCGGGATGGCGTGTCCAAAAGGCTGGGAAGCCCTGACTCCACTCAGCGCCGGCGACCGCGCAACCACCCCGCTGTTGCGCAACGGGGACGGTTTGTTCCGTCCGATCGACTGGACCCAGGCGATGACGGTCTTCACCGAGAAGCTCCAGTCGATCCAGGCCCGGCATGGCAAGAACGCCGTCGCTGTCCTGAGCACCGGACAGATCGTGATGGAGGAGATGGCACTGCTCG
>JBDKHE010000202.1:0-6930 GCA_039797805.1 Verrucomicrobiota bacterium | reverse complement strand
CATGGAAGGTGACGCGTGGGTCGTCATCAAGATCGACCTCAAGGACCAGCTCGAAGACTGGTTGGTGACCGGATACACCCGCAAGGAGTTCGCCGATGAAGCCGTCGAGGCGCTCAAGCAGTGGCAGTACGAGACCACCCGGCTGCGCGGTGAGAAGTGGGGGACGATCCGCGAAGTCCATTTTGTCTTCTCCCGATCGGGCGTGGTCATCAGCCAGAGCGGCATCGAAGGCTTCCAGAATTATCTGGAGCGGCTGCGGCCGGGCGGCCTGGGCTTCCGCGCCTATAAGCTGAGTGAAATCGACCGCATTCCCGTGCCCATCAAGGTGGTGTCGCCCGGCTATCCCAAGGAACTTGCCGACAAGGGCGTGAAGGGCAAGGTGGTGGTCGACTTCTACGTCGATGAAACCGGCAAGGTCCGCCTGCCCGGTGCACTCAGCTGGTCCAACGACGTGCTGGCCAATCTCGCCGTCACGGCGGTGAAGGAGTGGTCGTTCGAACCGCCCACGCACAAAGGCGAACCCGTGTTGCTGCAGGTCAGCCAGGAATTCGCGTTCGGCCCGAAGTAGGCGTCGCGAGAACAACGAGAGAACAAGCTTTCCCGACCCGGGGTCCACGGCCCCGGGTTTTTGCGTGGGCGGGAGGCGGCGACATCTGGCCTGCGCATTGCGGCGGGACGAGTCTGGCTCGCGAGATGGGCGACCTTTCATTCAACTCAGAAAACAGGGTTTTGAAAGACAGAGGCCACAGAGATCATAGAGTGGAGATCGATTCTTGCCGTGCGGCAGACGACTCACCGGTGAGGCGAGTGAAGCTAATGGGAGCGCCCGGTCTCAACTTTCGATTCTTGAGTTCACTGTGGCCACGCGTTCTTCGGAAACTACGGAGATTTTCATCAACGTGTGACACTGGGCGCGGCCTGCTTGCACCGTTCCCCAACACACCCCGCCCTGTCGGGCACCCGTTCGACTAAGCTCACGACCGTAGCCCTCTTCCTAGAGGGGATTTCCGGACCAGTTGATTGGGTCCCCTCTAGAAAGAGGGGTGGCGCGAAGCGCCGGGGTGTGTCGCTTCTTTGCGTGGTCCCCAATAGATTCACCGGTCGGTGGCCGGCTACAACTTTGCCCGATGGCTGATCGCGGTGTCCGCGAGAATCGGGGACGGCGCCGGAGGATTGGCCGCGATGAAATCTGCGAGGAGCAGCCGCAACTGCTTCCGCGCCCGGTAGAGCCGGGTTTCGACGCCGCGGACGGAGCAGCCGGTGATCTCACCGATCTCCAGATGGGAGAGCCGGTCATACTGGTGCAGCAGCAGCGTGACCTTGAGATCGTGAGGCAGCCGGTCGATGGCCGCGCGCACGGCGGCCACGGTCTCCTGCTGCTCGAGCCGGTCGGCGGGAGCGGGTTGGTCGGCCACCAGCTGGTCACCGGCCGTCTGGCCGGCTTCGCCGGTTGGGGCGTCCAGGGCGAACGTGGGGTGACGCCGTTTCCAGCGGTGGTGGTTGTGGCAGAGGTTGGCGAGGGTGGTGAACAGCCAGGCGCTCAGTTTGGTATCGGGTCGCAGCCGCAGGCGCTGCTGGTAGAGCCGCACGAAGGTCGCGGCCGCCAGATCGGCGGCATCGGTCGTGTTCTGGACGTAGCGGTAGGCGAAGTGATGCAGCGGCCGCTGCCACCGCGCGATCAGCCGGTTCAACGCCGCTGCTTCACCCTGCTGCAGGGCGAGGAGGTCGCTGCGGTCGGTGACGGGATCAACGGGCACGGCACGCGGTGGGTCGCCTCAGTTCAGCATCAGGGCGGCCAGCGGTCCGGCCGCCGTCACGAGCTGGATGTAACGCTCCCTTTGCCTGGGGTTCATGATCTCGGCGGAGGCCATCACCAGCTGCTGGGTGGAGTCGCGGCAGGCCGCGTTGAGCTGGCGCCGGGCCTCCACGAAGCGCGCAAATTCCAGAAAGTCGACGCGGTCGCTGTTGCGGCGGGTCTGCTCGAATGCCGTCAGCTCGGCCTGCAATTGCGACACCTGCGCGGTCATGGCGTGCAACCGCGGGCTGGAGGCCTCGTGCAGCTGCTTGATCTGCGCAAACTGGGCGTCGCTCAGCTCCAGCTCGCTGCGCATCCAGGCCAGCTGGCCCTCGAGCGAGTCGGTCGGCGGCACGGCGTTCAGCCGCAGGTAGCTGAAGTGGGCGGTCAGGCCCGCGCCAAGACCCAGCAACAGGAAGAGAATCGTGCGGTTCATGACCGGGGCTCCTTGTTTTGCACCGCGAGGAGCGGGTCGATCAGCTGCAGGTAGCTGCGGGCCAGCTGCTGGCTCCGTTCGTGCTGGATCCGGTTGATGCGCACCTCCGCCAGGAACAGGCCGAGGAGCGCGCAACTGGCGACAAACATCACGACAAACGGAGGCCGGGCAAACCAGGCCTCGACGGTCACCCACCACCCGACCGGCGGCGGGGCGTCATTTTCCTGCAGGGCGATGCGGTGCCAGACCTCGGCCGCGAGCCGCGGGGGTGGGGCGGGCGTCTCGGACCAGCGCTCCAGCAGGGGATCGAGAGGATCAGGCGGATTCGTCATGGCGGGGTGGGGTAGGCTGACAGTTAACCGCATAACACCGCGCGGCCCGGAAGTCCTTCACATTATTTCGCGAAACAATGGAGCGGAAGGAGCGAAGGATGGGGACGGAATGCTCCAAGCTATGCCCCTAAAGATGTTTCAGGTAGAATCGACACACCCCGGCGCTACGCGCCACCCCTCTTGATCCGGACTCATGCAGTGGGACCGGACATGGCCTCGAGCTCCTTGGTGGGCGGGCACGTCCCTGGCCACAACGAAGATTGGGTGACCGGCGCCGGGAGCTCAGCAGGGCGAGTCGGTGCGTGACCGTTTGCGGACCTCTACGTTGCTACGACAGTCATTGCCGGCAGAGGGACCTGCCGGCCCACCTTATTTTTTAAGATTACGCAAAGAAGCGGCGGGGTGTGTCGCAGGAACCCCGGTCGTGAAGGGGGCTCACGGACCTACCGCCGCATTTCCACGGGAAGGATCTTTAACCGGCTCAGAAATGCCGTCATCAGGTCGTTGGCCCGTTTCTTCCACTCGGCGCTGGTGAGGCCGTGGCCGCCGCCGGGTATCGTGATGAAGGTGCAGTCGTTGCCGGTGGCGCGCAGCTGCTGGTCCAGGGCGACCGCGTACCGGTAGGGGACCACTTGGTCGGCGTCGCCGTGAAACAGGAGCACGGGTGGCATCATGTCGTCGAGATGTTGCTGGGGAGAAAGGGCGGTGCCGTGTCCGGCAAAGCGCTCGGCCCGTTGACCGGCGACCTCGGAGGTGTCGGCCGCCGGGCTGATGAGAATGAGGGCGGCAGGCTTGGCGAGTGGGGCCTCGGCGGGGTCGCTGCCCCACGGGGTTGCGGTGATGGCCGTCCAGAGCGCGAGGTGGCCGCCGGCGGAGGAGCCGCTGACGACCACGCGGGCGGGGTCGATGCCAAGCTCGGCGGCGTGCGTCTGCACCCAGTGCAACGCCGCCCGCGCGTCGGCGACGCACTTCGATGCGTCGGTGCCGTGGCGATTCTTCACGCGGTAATCAACGGCGACGCCCACCATCCCGAGTTTGGCGGCATTGCGTCCCATGCCGGCGGATTGCAGTGGGGTGCCGTTGACGAAGCCGCCGCCAAAAAAGTGGATCCAAGCCGGGCGGGTGTCCGTGGCCGACCAGCCCTTCGGCTTGAAGACATGCAGGCGCATCGGCTCGGGGGCGACGTCATGGTAAACAAAAGTCTCGGCTCCCGGCAGCGTGAGCGGGGTCGCCACGTTTTTCGCGGCCGGAGTCTCGTCGGCGCCACTTTCCTGGGCGACGAGTCCGCCACACAGGCCGAGCAGGCAGAGCGTGACACGCCCGATCATGACGCGCGCGGGAGGGTGCGATCAAACTCCGCGGCCTGTTGGATGAGCTCGTCGAGGAAGCCGGGTTTGAGTTTTTCGTGCTGCGAGTGCGGCCACTTTTCGGGCGCGTCGTTGTAAGGCCGGAGAAAATCCAGCGCCGCCCTCAGGCTCGCACCATGCGGGGCGGTGTAGTGCCACAGGTCGAGTCCGAGGCCGGCGGCCTGGCGCACCACCTGGAACTGGGCTTCCAGGTTGAAGCGGCTGTAGCCGAGACCGTCCACCCGGCGGATTTCCTCGGGCTGACTGCCGTCAGGCTGGATCTGTTGGCAGAACAGCGCCCGGCTTTCCTCGCACAGTGTGCGTGCGAGGTCGTCGCGGCCGAGGTAGCGGGCGATCGGCACGGCTTGCGCGAAATACCAGGAGCCGTGGTTGTTTTTGGCCTTTCGCTCGGCGACCGCGATCTTGGCGGTGGTGAACCAGTCCAGGAATTGTCCGAACCAGCTGCGGATGGCCGTTTTTTCCTCGGCCGTGAGTGCCGGTGAATCGTCAAGCAGGCGCAAGGCGTCGACGACGTTGGCGAAACCCCGGGAGTCGAGCATGCCGGATGGGTTGCCTTGGTTCTTGTTATGTCCCAACCGCACCTGGGCGTATTCCAGATGAGGGTTCATGCGCGTGGCGGGCGTGACGAACCAGGCGCGGAGCCACTCCCCGGCGCGGCGCGCGGCGGCCTCGTCCCGGTTGACCGCCCAGGCGGCGGCGAGGGTGTCGACAGATTCGCAGAATGTCCCGATGCGGTGCCGGTCTCCGCGGGCGACCTGTGCCTGGTTGTGCTGACCGTCACGGCTGACGTAGGGCAGCCCGTCGGGCTTTTTGGGATCCGGCCAATAGTAACGGGCAAAACTGACGTAGTCGTGCGGATCGCCGCTGGGAGCCGCGACCTGTTTGTCGACCACAGTCGTCACGACCTTTTTAAGCGCGGCCGGCGCCTCCGCGGCGAGCGCCGACAGTTCGGCCGGCGTGTGGAGATAATGGGGCAGGGCCAGGGCGGATCCGGCCAGCAGAAGAAAGCTGACGACTGTTTTCATGGGTAGGGACAAGCGCATCGCGGAGATTACTCCAGGATACCTTAAGGTAACATCACATTCTGACCGTCGATGCGCAGATAGGTGGCGTCGGTGACGAAACGATTGAGCACCTTGCCTGTGAGGTCGCGCCGTACGACGACCAGCGCTGCGTCGGTCTCTACGCCGTCCAGCGCGACGACCGGCGCGGACTTGGTCCGGGCCGCGATCAGCGTGCGGTGGCTGGCGGTGGTCACGAGGAACGCCGATTGGTTCTCCGTGCTCTGGTCCTGGACGGTGAAGGGCGCGGTCTCGTCGATTGCGGCGGGTTTCAGCAGGGTGACCCAGGGCGTGGAAATGCTTGCGGCGCCCGTCTCGAGATAGGGGAACGCGGCGTAGTCTCCCTTGATGTAGGTGAGCTCACCCTCCTTGACCACGGTGGTCGCGCCGGGTGCGGCAATCCACGAGCGCAGGCGCGCCGCCGGACCATAGCGGTCGGTGGAGTAGGACCAGGTACGCTCGGGTCCGGTGGTGGAGAGCGCACCGCGGCCGCCGTGGAGAAAGGCCTTGATGGCGACGGGCTGCTTCGCCTCGACCCGGTCGACGACCGCATAGTAGTCCCCGGCGATCCAGCAGATGGTGCGTTGCCACACGGCGCTCTTGGGCAGGCCGGATTGGGTTTTCTGGACGACAACCAGACCCGGTTCCTCGTGTTGGGTGGTGCGCGGCGTGACGTTGGACGGCTTCTTGCCGGCCGGCTGGCCGTCAAAGGTCAGCGTGTTGTGGGCGGTCGCGGTGTTGTACCATGCGGTGCGCTCGGCCCCGGCATAGGTGCCGCGCGAGTAGCCGGTGTCCGAGCACATCAGCTGGCCCTCGGCTTCCAGAATGAAGCTCAGCTGGTCATCGTGGTTGTGATTGTCGGCGACGGCGACGCCGTGAAAGAGCAGGTAACGCTGGCCGGCATCGCCAGTTGTCCAAGCATTACGCAGGACCGCCTGGCCGCCGGTGAGAAAAATGTTCGGATCGCAGTCCGGCGCCGTGGCGCGGAGGGAGCCGTCGTGCGTGAGCAGCTCGTCAATCTCCAGCGGGTAGTCCCAGCTGGCGCCCGTGTAGTTGAAGCCGGTCTCGCTGCGCTCCTGTTCAAACGGCGCGAGATCCGTGGTCTGGTAGCTCCAGGTGAGGATCTCGGACAGCGGGGCGGTGGAGTGCAGCTTCGTTTTCGTGCCGCGGTAGGCGGCGGCGACCAAGTGGGTCGGGGTCGGCCGAATGTAGGAATCCTCCAGGTTGGGGAGCCAGCCGTGGCTGTTGCGGACCTCGACCATGTTTTCGAACACCGGTAGGAAGGCGGTGAAGCCGTCCACGCCGGAAACGTTGCGGTAGTGGTAGAGGAAGGGAACGAAGTTGGTCAGCGAAAAGATCAGGTAGTGCGAACCCTCGCGGTAAATCCCGTCGCCGCTGAAAAAGTAGCGCGTGTTCTTGTTGGCCGCCTCGATCGCGCGGCCCAGCCAGTCGCGGGCGTGCGGATGGGCGGAGAGCGCAAGCGCGATGGAGCCAAGGCCCCAGGCGGGCTTGGAGAGATGGTTGTGAGGACTTTCGGGCGTCCACTTGTAGAGGTTGTCGAAAACGCACTGGGCCTCGCGTGCGAGGCGTTCGCGGATGACCCCGTCGGTGTCGGCAGCGAGCGATGACTGGATGCAGTCGTAGGCGTGGGCGTAGTTCTGCAGCCAGGAACCACGGTAGATCTCGTCGACCGGGCTGCCCTTGATGCTGGAATCCAGCTCGAAGATCGGGCCGTCGTAGGCGCGAAGCAGCAGGTCGACCGCGCGCTGGCGATGGGCGGCCTGGAGCGAAGGATCGTCCACCAGCAGCGAGACCAGCGCATGGGCCCGGGCGGCGATCGACATCGCGCCGTAATACTTGTGGATCACCGTGGTCGTGTCCTTGGCCGTGGGCGCCGGCAGGTCCGGCTTCGCGAGGTCGGCCATTTGCAGCACGGCGG
>JBDKHE010000201.1:0-4164 GCA_039797805.1 Verrucomicrobiota bacterium | reverse complement strand
ACCGGTAGTGCGGGTACGGGGCAAACGGTGCCCTCCGACCCGCGCGAGGGCACTGCCGCCCACCGTGAGCCGGAGGCCGCGACCCCCAATGCCGATCCTCGAAAATGGCTCGAGGCTTGGGTGGCGGCCGGGGCGCCGGACGAACAACGGGACGAAGCCATGGGCATGGTCGAACTCTGGTCCGACGCGGATGCGCGCGCCGCGCTTGAATTCGTCGCGAATGCGGCCCGCTTCCCGATGCGGCTATTCGCGCTCGCCGTGCCGCTGGCCAAACTCTGCGCCAAGGACTTCGCTTTCACGCTGCAGTGGATGCAGACCCACCTCACCTTGGATGACCGGCAAAACGTCGGCTCCGAGGTGGCCCGCTCGGTTGGCGAACTCAACCCCGCGCTGGGACTTGAGCTGGCGTTTGCCCCCGACCTCCCGGTGGATCGCGGCACCATTGGCGAACTTATCACCACGCTGGTCCGCACGCAACCTGCCCAGGCGCTCGCCTACTTTGCCCGGTTTTCCGAGCAAGGTCGCAGGGAGTACGCCGATGCGTTGGCAGCGGCCTGGTTTGAAACCGATCGCGAGGGCGCCTTGCGGTGGTGTGCGGCGGAGCGGGCCACGCTGCACGGCCGGGCCGCGTTGAAGGGCGTGCTCGAGGCGGCGGCGAGGACGTCTCCCGAGCAGATTCCCGACATCATCCGGCGGCTGGCCATCGGGCCCGACGATCTGGCCGGCATCGAATTCTCCTTCGACACTTCCGATGTGGCGCTGGCTTTGCTTCCGCATCTCCCCGAATCCTCGCGACGTGACGCCGTAGCCGGGGTGGTGCGGGATGAACTGTCCCGCGATCCGCGGCTCGCGCTGCAACTGGCCCGGCAGTCCCTTTCGCCGGAATCCGGCAATCAGGTCATTCAGGAAGCCTGGGAGATGTGGCGTCACTCGGATGCGAAGGCCGCGCTGGCCTGGGCCGGACAACTTGAGGATCCCGTGCTCAGGCTGCAGTTGCTCGGTGAGCCGGCGGACCCGCTTCTGAAGATGAACCCCGCAGGTTTTCTCGCCGCGGCGGAGAGTGCCGGAGCGGGCGCCAAGAAACCGGAGCACATCAACGAGGCCATCTATGCGGTGGCCAACACCGACCCGCAGGCGGCCGCCGCCTGGATTGATCGCCTCCCCGGTATCGCCGCGCAGCCGTTGGTAACCGAGGTCGCCAGCGATTGGTTGGGGCGCGACGAAGAGGCCGCGTGGCGCTGGATCAGTTCCCTCGGCGCCACCGCCACCCGTGATGCCGCGCTTGCCGGGGCGATCTCGCATTTCCTCGATCGCCAGCAACTGTCCCAGGCGAGCGTCGCCCTTTCTGCGGTGGCCGATCCCAAGAGCCAGACGGCGCTGCGCTGGCGCATCGTGCAGACCCTTCAATATCGCGATGAGGACGCCGCCCGCCGCTGGCTCGCCACCCAACCGATCAGCAACGAGGTCAGGGAGAGCTGGCTCGCGATCCTGGAAGCCAATCGCTGAAGCAGCCGGTAGCGTGACGGCGGTTTTGCCTACCGCGGTCGTTCCAGCAGTTTCTTCTTCTCGGCCTTGAACTCGTCGTCCGTGAGGATGCCCTTCTTGCGGAGATCTTCCAACCGTAGCAGATCGGCGTAAAGGGCCTCGTTGCCCGCGGGCTTCGTGGCGGATCCGGCAAGGCTGACCGGACCATTGGTCGCGCCGGCCGACTGGGTCGCCGAGAGAGCGGGGTCGGTGAGATCAAGGGCTTGGAAGGTGAGCGTGGCCGAGGCCATCTCACCCATGAGGTACATGGATTTCTTCTCGTCGACCGAGACGATCTTCAGCTGCTTGCCCAGCCCGGTACAGTAGGCGGACGCAGCCGCCAGGGCCTGTTCCTTGAGCTTGTCGGTGTTGCGCGTGAATTTGTGGGTGGCGCTGACGGTGACGCGGTAGGTGTTCTCACCCAGCGGGACAATGGCCGGGGCGGGCTCGGCCGCCTGGACGAACAGGCCGGCCGCGAGGAGCACGGCCGAGATTCCGAACCAACGGGCGATCGAAGGGATCATGGGGATTCGGGCGATGTGGTGGCAGGAGCCTCTTCAGTGCGCCTGCCTGCCATTAGGCCGCCGGGATGATCTCGAGTGCGTTGATCTCGGGGTTCTCGATCTGGGACGTGAAGGTGATGTCGAGCGAACCGTCGGTCACCTGCACCTCGACGGTCTCAACGTAGGCGCGCAGGGCGCCACCCGTTTTTTGCCAGACGTCGAAATCCTTGATCTCCTTGTCCTCAACCTTGAACGAGAAGACGCGCTGGCCCGGTCCGCTGATGTCCTCGTACGTCTCGGCGAAGTGCAGCTTCACGGTGTATTTCCCGTTGGGCAGCTTGTGGTGGAAGGCGGACATGCTGTAACGCTCGGCACAGTAGACCGACGGGGTCTTGGTGTTCGCGATGGCGAGGCCGGGCCGTTCGATGGTGTCGCCATCGGTGAAGCCCGTGTCGGCCTGCCAGACGACGCCCGTCTCGTCGGTCAGCGGCTTGGTGATGCCGGTCTTGATGCGGATGATGCCGGTTTCGGCGTGGGCGAGCAGGGCGCAGCCAAGGATGAAGGCGGCGGCGAGACAGGAAGGCAGGGTGCGTTTCATGGGTGGGGTTGGGGTGAACTGAACCGGCCGGAAGTTTGGCCACCGGGACGGCCGAGCCAACGGCCCATCCAGGCTAACAATAGGCCAATTTGCGCCCGCGCGGCGGCCCGGGCCTCCGTTGGGTGAAGGAAGTCCGAGGTCAGAGCGCCTGTTCCAACTTGATCGCCATGACCTCCACGTTGGGGTCGGAATTGTCACCGCGCAGCTGCCACACCGCGATCTTCTTGGTGTTCAGACCGGGAGTCTTCCCGGCATTCTCGACGCGATCAGGCTTGTCCAGGACGAGGCGGAAACGGATATCCGGGCCATGCGGTTTGTCGGTCAGCGGCAAATCCCACACATGCCCGGTGCCGTCCTTGTCCTGCAGCAGAAAGTTCAGTGACTTGGCGTGATTCTCGTTGCCGACGACGACGACCAGATCGACCGCGGTCATGCCGCCCAGGCTGAGGCCGGCGTTGTTGTCACCCATGCCGCCCTTGCCCGTGCGGGATTTGATCAGGGTGCCTTGGTTGCGGAAATTGCTGACGGCCTTGTTCCAGTCGCCGTAGGCGTATTCGTAGGGCTTGTAGGTCGTGCCATCCGGATCGCGGCGGTAATTGCCGAAATTGAGAATCTCGACCGGACCCTTGGCGGCGCGGGCCAGTGGGGCCAGCGGGCCGAAGGCGAGCAGGGTGGCGAGGACAGGCAGGAACAGGAAACCAAGACGGGGTGCTTTCATGGATCGGGGTTGGGGGTTGCCAGCGGTCGGAGGAACGCGAACAGGATGACACTGCTTCCGGGAAAATAAATACAGGAATGGAGTACGCTCCCGAAAATAGAGCAGGGGTGGCCGGCTGACGGTGGTAGGGCCAGCCTCTGACTGGCCCCCGAGAGCGCTCCATCGACCGGTCGGAGACCGGTCCTACGGTCGGCCCTTTGCCTAGACCCGCAGCACGGCGCGGAAACCGCGTCCGCTGTAATACGATTGCGCACCGTTGTGGTACACGAAGGTGCGGCCGTAGCGCCGGTCGCCATAGAGGCCGCCGCCCAGTTTCCGGATCGCGGCGGGGGCCTGCACCCAACTCGAGGACTTCGTGTCGAACTCGCCCAGTTGCTGCAGCGCAAGGTATTGTTCCTCGGTCAGGATTTCGACGCCCATGGCCGCGGCCATGTCTATGGCGCTGGTCTTGGGCTTGAATTCCTTCCGGGACTCCAGCGCTTCGCGGTCGTAGCACACACTGGTGCGTCCGGCCGGGCTCTGGGCCGAGCAATCGAAAAAAAGGAATGCCCCGGTCTGCTTGTCCTGCCCGACTACATCGGGTTCGCCGCCGGTTCGCTCCATTTCGGCGAGCGACCAAAGCTTGTCGGGCGACGCTTCCAGCCGGGTCTTCACGCCGGCCCAGGTGATGCCCTGATGGCGGGCAGGGTTTTTCTCAAAACGGGTCTGCAAGGTGGCGAGCAGGGCGTCCCGCTGTTTGGGTGGCAGTGCGCGGCGCGATGCAGGTGGTTTCATCACCTGATTTCTTAGGCCCCGGAGGGGGCGGATTCAAGCTGGCCGTG
>JBDKHE010000200.1:0-5574 GCA_039797805.1 Verrucomicrobiota bacterium | reverse complement strand
GTCCGTGGCCGACCGAGGGGAAAACGTAATGTTCGATCTCCGCGCGTGAACGGATGCTGCGCTCAGACTGGATGAAGAAGGCCTTTGGCCCGAGCTTTTGCTCGCACAGCCGGTAAAGCTGATAGGTGTTGGAACTGTTCTTGCCGCCGACAATGAACGCCGCATCCAAGGGTTCGCTCAGCGCCCGTTGCAGGGCGTCCTGATTGACCTGGGTCGCGTAGCACAAGGTGTCGCGGCGTTTGGCTCCACCTACGTGATCGGCCCCGGTGGCCTCCCCATGCTTGGCGACAAAAATGCCTTTGAAATAGTCGATAATCGCCGCGGTCTCATTCATCAGCAGGGTGGTCTGGTTGACCACCGCAATGCGTTGGAGGTGGAGGTCGGGATCAAATCCCGGCGTGTGCTTGCCGGCAAAACGCGTGAGCAGCCGGGTGCGCTTCCCGGCGTCGGGAGCGGCGATGTAGTCGCCGATCAGCCGCGCTTCCTCCAGGTTGCGGATGATGAGCGAGGGCGCATGGCGCCGCGTGTTGGAGAACGTGGCCTTGGTCTCCTCGTGCTCGCTTTTCCCGTGGATGATGACCGTGTAACCTTCGCGACCGAAAGAACGGGCCGCTTTCCAGACCTTTTCGACCAGCATGCAAGTGGCGTCGTATTGCGCCACCCGGAGACCTTTGCGGACGAGTTTTCGCTTGTCATCGTCAGTAGCGCCAAAGGCCGGGATGATGACCACGTCATCGCCAGTCAGGGTGTCCCAGAGCAGGGGCTCGGCCGAGTCAGCTTGGGCCGGACGCCCAGAGGTCGTGAACGGCACCCCCTTGTCTGTTTGCAAGTAACGCAAACCCCGTTGCAGCAGATCCTCATTCACGAACGGATTGTGAATCAGTTCGCTGAGCATGAATACCCGGCGGCCGGGGTTTTCAGCTAGCGACTCATAGGCCCGTTCGATGGCGTTCTTTACCCCGAGGCAAAATCCGAAGTGGCTGGGGATGATGTAGCGGACGGCTCCGAAATCGAGGATGGCTGGAGTGCTGGCCGTGCGTTCATTGGTGCGGGCAAGGGTCTTGATCGCCTCGCAGAGGGCGCTCTGGTAAAGGGCGCGCGCAGCGTCATCCTGCTCGTAGATGCCGCGGTTGCGATCGCGTTCGACCCGGAACTTATAGATGTAGTCGTTCTCGCCCAGATGCAGGTAAGGAATCTCGATGAGATAAGGGTCCAGATCAGCGAGCACGGCCGTCAGGGACGAAGCGAGGGCGCTGCGCTGCTCCTCCAACTGCTCGAGGGAAAAAAAGACGACCTCACCATCGGCGGGTTCCGTAGTCACCTGGCTGAAAAAGACGCGGTAGCCCAGCGCACCCGCCGTGCAGGTGAAGTACTCAGCGGGAGGTGTGTGGGAGGAAAAGCAGGCCGCGAGTCTTGACCGGGCCATCGGCTCGTCAGCGCCGACGAAAGCCAGTCCCAGTCGCGTGCCGGCCCTGCGGATGGCGAGCTGGTTGCTCGCATTGAATGCGAGCATCACGCACATGGCCTCGGGTTTGGGCGAACCGCTCATCAGAGCTTCAAGGCCTCGGACAGCTTGCTGGCGTCGCCGCCGCCGCCTTGGGCGTAGTCGGGCTTGCCGCCGCCCTTGCCACCGAGCTTGCCGGCGAGGGCGCCGATGAGTTTGCCAGCGGCCTGGCCGGCCTTGATGGCTTCGGGTGAACAGTAGGCGACGAGGGCGGCCTTGCCGTCGAGCAGGGCGCCCAACTGTACCACCGCGCCGGCGCCGACCTTGTGCAGAACCTGGCTGCCGAGGGAGCGGAGGGCGTCCTGATTCTCGGCGGTGACTACCGCGGAAACCCACTTGAGGTTGTCCTTGGCGACGGCCGTAGCGGCGAGTTCCTCGGCCAGGCCGGCGGAGGCCTTGGCTTCAAAGGCTTTCAGCTTCTTCTCCAGTTCCTTCTGCTGCAGGAGAAGGGACTCGAGTTTGGCGGCAACGTCCGTGGTGCCGGCGCCCAGGCGCCCGTTCACGGTCTTGAGGGCGTTTTCCTCTTGGGCAATGAAGTCGAGGGCGGCCTGGCCGGCGACGGCCTCGATGCGGCGGGTGCCGGCGGCGATGGCCATCTCGGCAACGATCTTGATGACGCCGATCTCACCGGTGGTGGTGACGTGCGTGCCGCCACAGAGCTCCATCGAATAGCCGTCAAGATTGGCCTTGCCGGTGGTGTCGGCGGTGCCGCCGATCTGGACGACGCGCACTTCCTTGCCGTACTTGTCGCCGAAGAACTGAAGGATGTCGGCGCGGCCGGAGACTTCAGCGTGAGGCACGGTGGCGTAGACGACGCCGGTGTTGTCGAGGACCTTCTCGTTGATGAGTTGCTCGCACTCCTTGATCTGGGCGGCGGTGAGGGCCTCGAAGTGGGTGAAATCGAAGCGCAGGCGATCCGGCGTCTTGTGCGTGCCGAATTGGCGGACGTGCGTGCCGAGCATCTTGCGCAGAGCCCAGTTCAGCAGGTGGGCGGACGTGTGCTGGCGGGAGATTGCGCGGCGGCGCTGGAAATCGACATGGAGCGTGGCGATCTGGCCGACCGGAGAGCCGAGGGGCTCGATTTCCGAAGGCGTAAGCAGTTTGTGCAGATGACGGCCGGATTTGTCCTTGATGCAATCTGTGACGTGGACCTTGGCCCCGCCGATGATGGCGTGGCCCGTGTCGCCGACCTGGCCGCCCATTTCGGCGTAGAACGGTGATTGGTTGAACACGAGGTAGGTGTCCTTTTCGGTCTTCACCACATCCACGACCTTGGCGTGCGTGACGTGGGTGGCATCGATACCGTAGCCGGTGAACTTGGTGGCCTCGGCGGCAGATTCGCCCTCGGTGGCGGCGACGATGACATCGGTCTTGCGGGCGGCGCGTCCGCGCTCGCGTTGCTTTTCCATTTCGGTTTCGAAGCCGGCGGCATCGACGGACAAGCCTCGCTCGGTGGCGAGCAGCTGGGTCATGTCGAGAGGGAAGCCGTAGGTGTCGTAGAGTTCGAAAGCGGAGGCACCTGTGATTGCGCCACCGGCTGATGCCTTGGTGAATATCTGCAGACCCTTGTCGAGGGTGCGGCCGAAAGACTCTTCTTCCGCCCGGATGGCCTTCTCGACCATCACGCGCTGGGTCTTGAGTTCGGGGAAGACGTCACCGAGGGACTCGATGACGGGGGCGACGAGGGACGAGAAGTCGCCGGTCTTCAGGCCGAGGTTCTTCTGGCCGTACATGATGCCGCGTCGGAGGATGCGGCGGATGACGTAGTTGCGGCCCTCGTTGCCGGGCAGGATGCCGTCGGCAATGGCGCAGGAGACGCAGCGGGCGTGGTCGGCGAGGACGCGGAAGGTGATGTCGATTGTCTGCTGTTCGCTGAGGCCGGTGCGCTCGGCGGGCACGGTGCCGGTGTAAGTCTTGCCCGAGAGGGCGGCGATCCGGTCAAAGGTCGGCTTGAAGACGTCGGCATTGTAGTTGGACGGCTCGGCGGAAAAGTCCTTGAAGCCCTTCGAGGTGGCGTGGATGCCTGCCACGCGTTCGAAGCCCATGCCGGTGTCCACGTGCTTGGCCGCGAGCGGCGCGAAGGTGCCGTCGGCGTTGGCGTTGAACTGGATGAAGACGTGGTTCCAGATCTCGATGCAGCGGGGCGAGCTGGAGTTCACGTTGGCCCGGCCGGCGGTCTCGTCGTCGGAGGGGAGCAGATTGAAATGGATCTCGGAGCACGGACCGCAGGGGCCGGTGTCGCCCATCATCCAGAAATTGTCCTTCTTGTTGCCGTTGACGATGTGGATGGCGGGGTCGAGGCCCTCGGCCTTGAAAATGCCGGCCCAGATGTCGTAGGCCTCCTGATCGAAGTCGGCGGGATCGCCCTTGGACTTGTCGGGCGAATAAACGGTGGCGAAGAGGCGCTTGGGCGGGATGCCCCATACCTTGGTGAGCAGTTCCCAGCCCCAGGTGAGGGACTCCTTCTTGAAGTAGTCGCCGAAGGACCAGTTACCCAGCATCTCGAACATCGTGTGGTGATAGGTGTCGAAGCCGACGTCCTCCAAGTCGTTGTGCTTGCCGCCGGCCCGGATGCATTTCTGGGTGTCGGCCACGCGCTTCCACGGGGCAGTCTGGTCGCCGAGAAAGTAGGGCACGAACTGGTTCATGCCAGCGTTGGTGAACAGCAGGTTGGGCGCCGTCGGCATGAGCGACGAGGAAGGCACGATGGCGTGCTGCTTCGAGGCGAAGAAATCGAGGAACGACTGGCGGATCTGGGCGGAGGTCATTTGAGCGGAAATTGGTAGCTGGCAAAAACAGAGAACAGGCAGGTGGGGTGCAAGACGTAAGACGGCGGGTGGTTACGGGTAACCGCCGGAAAGGGACGGGTCGACTTGCGGAGGAACAGCGCATGGGGTGTCGTTCATTCAAAGGCGAGGGCGGGATAAGGAAGGAAACACCGGTGCCTGAAATGTTCATACGCCTCATGAGCTGCGGGCATTTTCTTGTGGAACCGCCTGATGCATGTCCATTTGGCGTTGCGCGCGGACCGGTGATTGCGCGAATGTCCCCCAGTGAAGATTCACGTGCTGCCTTCGGGCCCCATTCAGACCATCGGCTACTTGCTGACCGAACCCAAAACGGGTGAGGCGGTCCTGGTTGACGCGCCGGGTGGCATTTGGAACAAGATTAAGCCCCTTCTGGCGGCCGAAGGTTGCAAGTTGACCGAACTCTGGCTGACCCATGGCCACTGGGATCACATGCAGGACGGGGCGGACGTAAAGCAGCAGACCGGCTGTTTGGTCAAAGCGCATCGGGCGGATCAGGCGATGATCGAGACTCCGGAAATCATGGAGGGCTTCATGGGCCAGAAGCTGGGGCTCAAGGGCGTCAAAGTGGACGCCTGGCTGGAGCCGGGCCAGAAGTTAACGGCCTTGGGTCGCGCATTTGAAGTGCGCCACGTGCCAGGGCATTGTCCCGGGAACGTGCTGTTCTATCAGGCCGAGTCGCGGGTCGCCTTGGTGGGGGACGCTCTTTTTAACAGCGGCGTCGGTCGCTGGGACCTGCCGGGCGGCAGCTTTGAGGTGCTGGAGAAATCCATCCGGGAGCAGATCTATTCGTTGCCGGATGACACGATTGTGCTGCCGGGCCACGGCGAGAGGACATCCGTCGGGGTGGAAAAGGAAACCAATCCCTACGTGGCGGCGATCATCCCATGAGTGCGGAAAACCATGAGACTTTCATGCGCCGGGCCCTTGAACTGGCCAGGCTGGGTTGGGGCGATACGCACCCCAATCCCTTGGTCGGTGCGCTCGTGGTCGAGCATGGCGTGATCGTGGCCGAGGGACACCACGCGCGGGCGGGCGAGCCCCACGCGGAGATCAATGCCTTGCGCAAGTTGGGCCGCAAACCGAAGGCCGGGGCGACCTTGTATGTGACGCTGGAGCCTTGCTGCACCCATGGGCGCACGCCGCCCTGCACCGAGGCCATCGTGGAAGCGGGATTGAAACGCGTGGTCGTGGGTGCCTCGGATCCCAATCCGCTGCACAGTGGCAAGGGCTTGGATGACCTCCGCGCACAGGGAGTGAACG
>JBDKHE010000199.1:0-8313 GCA_039797805.1 Verrucomicrobiota bacterium | reverse complement strand
GACGAAACCTCCCGGCAGGGCGACAGCTTCCATGCCTTCAATACCGCCTTCGAGCAGCGCGTCTGGGAAGACCGCCTCGGTGTCGAACTCGCCTACGACACCCAGCGGGTCGACCGCCGCTCCAAGAACTCGGCCTTCTCCACGAACAACGCCAACCACATCCGCGTCGATGTCAACCAGGTGCTGCCCACCGGGCAGACCAACCCGAACTTCGGTCGCCCTTATGTGGTGGCCTACGGCCAGTCGAGCTGGACCAACAACCTCAGCGAGCGCGAGACCAAGCGGGCGACCGGCTTCCTCAAATACGACTTCAACGACCTCAAGTCTTCCTGGGGCAAGTGGCTGGGCCGGCACACCGTGACCGGCCTCTACGAGGAGAACGCCCTTGAGGAGATCGGTTACCGCCACCGCCTGGTCGCCGACGGTGCGGCCTCCCGCGACATCAGCGCCAGCATCAACGCCTTCTCCCGCCGCCCGGGCGCGC
This sequence comes from Verrucomicrobiota bacterium, assembly GCA_039797805.1. GTDB lineage: Bacteria > Verrucomicrobiota > Verrucomicrobiia > Opitutales > Opitutaceae > Lacunisphaera. The sequence continues at coordinate 7,829 of JBDKHE010000199.1, read as the reverse complement.
TGGTTTACATCGGCCCCTCCGTCATCGGCAACACCAACCCGCTCCAGCTCGATCCCATCCGGGTGCCGCTGCTTCAGGCCGGACCGGTCGCGACGCCCGTCTCCTACTTCGTCCGCGCCGGCAACGCCACCGACCCGGGCTCCTTCGTGGCCGCCCCGGCCACGCTCTTGGAGATCAGCGACGGCGGCAACGCCCAGCGCGATGTCATCAAGTCGCAGGCCTTCATTGCCCAAAGCTACTGGCTGCAGGATCATGTCATCACCCTGGTGGGCTGGCGCCGCGACGAGGATTATTTCGTCACGCAGCCCATTGGCTTCGTGGCCAACCCGGCTGACTCCAATGATCCGGGCAAGGTCCACTATACCTTCGACGATCTTTCCTTCGCCCGCACCCCGCCGCCCAACGTGGCCGCCGAGATCATGACCTACAGCGGCGTCGTGCGCTGGCCCCAGAAACTGCTCAAGCTGCCCGCCGGCATCGATCTCAGCGTGTTTTACAATCAGTCGGCCAACTTCACGCCCTCCGGCGGCCGCGTGAACGCCTTCAATGAGCCCCTCGCCTCCCCCCGGGGCGAGACCAAGGAATACGGCTTCAACCTCACGCTGCTCGACAACAAGCTGAACCTGCGCGTGAACTGGTTCGAGACCAATGTCACCGGCCAGAGCCTGAGGCCGCCCGTCTACACCCAAACCACCAACAACGCCATTTTGCAGTTCGCCGATATCTGGGCCGAGGAGGGTAACGTCAACCCGCACCTGGTGGCCTCCCGCAACGCCGACATCGAGCTGCTCTTCAGCCCGCTGCCCGCCAATTTCCCCAGCATCTATGGCTGGGGCGTCACCGGCACGGCGCCGAACCTCGCGGCCAACGGTCGCGTCACCCTGGCCGGCGACACCGACACCACGGACTTCACCGCCAAGGGCACGGAGTTCGAGATCGTCTACAACCCGACCCGCAACTGGCGCATCCTCGCCAACGTCGCCAAGCAGGAGACCATCCAGACCAACAGCCTGCCCTTCCTCAAGAAACTCGTCGGCCTGATGACCCCGGTCTGGGACCAGCTCCGGGGCCGCCCGCGCAACGCCTATCCGCTCGGCTGGCAGCCCGGCGACTCGCTGGGGGGCGTCGAGACGGTGGGCGACTGGCTTGATAGGACCATTCTCGTGCCCTTCGCCACCGCGCTCGCCACCGAGGGCTCCGCCTCGGCCGAGCAGCGCAAGTGGCGCGCCAACCTCGTCACCAACTACACCTTCGGCCACGGCGGTTTCCTCGGTGAGCGCCTGAAGGGCTGGAGCATCGGCGGCGCGGTGCGCTGGCAGGACAAGCTCGGCATCGGCTACCCGACCACCCGCAATCCTGACGCGAGCGTGAACCTGGATCTCGCCCATCCCTTCTACGCCCCCGCCGAGACCAATGTGGATGCGTTCGTCTCCTATGAGCGCGAGATTTCGAACAAGCGGATCAAGTGGAAGGTGCAGCTCAACGCCCGCAATATCATCGCCGATGAGTCTGTCATCCCCATCGGCGTGCAGCCCTGGGGCGAGGCCTCCACCGTCCGCCTCCCTCCCGAGAAGCGCTGGTATCTGACCAATACCTTCACCTTCTGAGTCTCTCCCACCGGACGCCCCGGGGCCACGCGCCCCGGGGCGTTTGTGTTTACGGTGGGCGCGCCCCTTCGCCGAAGGCATGCGCACCACCTCATGCCAATTACTGTTTGCTTTGGCCTTTCGTAGGGGCGTCGCTTGACGACGCCCGCGCCGCGCAAAACGGGCGCCGACAAGCGGCGCCCCTACAGTTCCAAAATGTAACTGGTAACAGGTCCGCCGCGATCGCGGTCCTCCTGTCCGTCTCGCCACCCTCCCTGGACCCACCCGTATTTGCGTGGATTGAAGCGGCCGGCTGATGAAGATATTCTCTGCCATTGATCGCCCCTGAGCCGGCGCGACCCGGCGCGCATTTGCAGGTCCGGCATCTTTCCACCATGACCACATCAACACCGCTCCCACCCCGCGAGGGGAAACTCACGCCGCGACCGCTGTTCCTGGCGCTTGCCCTCGCCGTGCTGGCGACGACCGCTGCGGCCGCACCGACGCACCTTTTCGTGCCCGGCCACGGCCTCACTGACCGGACTTCCGGCCTAAACCGGACCACCCAACAACTGCTCGATGAATGTGAGGCCACCGGCCCGTGGATGCGCCTCATCGAGATCGCCTACGATTGGGGTGATCTGGAGGGAGAGCCCGCCCCGGACGGCACCCGCACTTGGAAAGCCGGGGGTCTCGCCAAGATTCGCCAGGATGCCGAGGCTTGCGCCGCGCGCGGCAAATACCTTCGCGTGATCCTCCAGCACCGCTACGCCTACTTCCCCGCGTATATGAGGAAAGGCGACCGCCACTCTTTCTCCATCCGGGACAATACACCCAACCCCGGCGAAGCGCCGCCGCGCGTAATCAAGCTGGACCAGCCCGAGAGCCTGGCCCTGCTGGAGGGACTTTACGCCCAGGTGATCGCCACCCTGCAAGGCAGCGCCGCCGCTCGCCGGGGTTTCTACGGCTTCGTGATCCAGGAGACCGCGCTCGGAGAGTCCCCCTACCTCAACCGACCAATCGAGACCGCCTGGTATGCCAACCTCCGCGCCTTCCACCAATGGCTCGGCGGCCGGCTCGCCGATTTCGACGACGTGGCGCCCCGCGGCCGGCTCTTCTGGCAAATGGTCAACTTCCCCGCCCGGGAAGTGCCGACCATTATCGCCCAACTGCCTCCGGGCGCCGGTCTCTGCGGCCCGGACACCTTCCCCCGCGAACCCGTAAGCCACGCCAAGGACACCGGCAAGGCGGCCTATGGTGGGCTCTACAAAGCCTACGACGCCATGCGCCAGCGCACCGACCGGCCCGTCTCGCTGCATGTCTATCATGGCAACTACTACTGCGACCGGGCGCCTTTCCTGCCCGATGTGATCAAGGGCGTCCAGCCGATCTGGACCGACACGAATCTCCCCGCCGCCAACGGCCTGGACAACAAGGATGCCGGCGACGGCATCGCCAGCTTCCTCGGCTGCGTGAGCACCGGTCGCCGCCCCGACACCCTCGCGGTCCACAACATCATCTGGTCGTCGGCCAGCGGCTCGCTCCGCCCCTCTGCCGGCAAGCCGGTGGGACCCAAGTCCCCCCGGGACGAAGCGAGCCCCGGCCAGCCGGCCGGTCCTTACGGCTGGCCGCAGGTGAAAGCCTGGATGCAGCGCTCCGGCCAGTTTCCCACGACGGACCCCGCCGGCGGCTGCACCGCCACCGTCCCGACCGGCATAGATTGATCCGGCCTCAGGAGTGCACCAAGCGAATCCAACCTCTCTTGCTTCCCTCGCCGCGATGTCACTCCTGCCACCCCCGTCCCTCAAAGCACCACCGCGTGACCGGTGCCGGCCGGCCCTTGCTTATTCCCATCGCCCTTCTGGCTTAGACTTCAAGATCGAGCGGTCCTGTAGGGCGGGATCGCTGATCCCGCCTTGGGCACGGCGGGGTCAGCGACCCCCGCCCCACAGTCAAAAAGCTTGGAGCGATTGGTATGACGCCCCGCGCTCCGGAAAGCGCCGCGCGTGCCCCCTTTCCCCACCCGACCCTTGCCCTCGGCAACCGGCCGGTCCGTTAGCGTAAAGCCCCAACACCAAAACCCAAGTCCCAGATGAACCCCACGCCACACACAAAGCTGGCCCCATCCGCCCTCGCGGCACGGCGCCCCTCCGCCTCTGGCCGCTTGCTCGCTGCCATTCTCACTCTCGCCCTCGTCACGTTTCTGCCTCGGGTTGCGGCCGCCATCCCGATCACGGAAGCCAAGGGCTATCTCGATGTGAGGACGTTCAACGCTGCGATTACCCCTGTGGCCGCCGAAACCGATGCGACACGCAGCCAGCGCACGTTCTGGATCAATGAGGCGCTGAAATACGCCTACAACAACAACGTCGCCCTATACTTCCCCGCAGGCAGGTATGAGGTTAACGACACCCTCAAGGCTTACACGGCCTTCGTGAACCCCAGCGGCTCGGGATTCGCGGTTCCGCGCAACGCCATCGCCGTCATCGGCTCGACGCTTGGGCCGCGTCCTGTGATCAAGCTGGTGCCCGCCGCGGGCGACACGAGTTTCGACGCCGGCAACATGAAACCGGTTCTGGCGTTCAAGAATTTTGCCAGCCTGCCCGCGGTGAACGAGAACAACGACGATTCGAGCCGGGGCTACTTCCAGATGCTCCGCGGCATCGACATCGATTGCGGCGGTAAGGCCGGTGCGGTCGGCCTTTATTTTGCCCAGGCGCAGAACAGTTCGGTGGAGAACGTCAAGGTCCTCGCCACCGGCGCCTTCGCCGGCATCCGTGGCCTCCCGTCCCGCGCGTGGGGCGCGGTGAACATCGAGGTTGTCGGAGGGCAGTATGGCCTTGATAATCAGGGCGTCGTCGGCGCGGGCGCGGGCACCGTCGTCGCGGGAGCCGTCTTTCGGGACCAGACGGTCGCGGCGGTGCGACACAGCGACTTTGTGCCGATGGTGATCGTGGGATTCGACATCCAGACGCCTGCCGGCTCGCCGCAGGCCGCCTTGAGAATCCAGCCCTCGGCGTCGGCCAACGCGGCCAGCCTCGCGCTCATCGACGGTAGCATCACCCTCGGCGCCGAGCCCACCGTGGCGGCGATCGACAACAACGGCGCCGGCCAGAGCATCTACGTGCGCAATGTCTTTGTCACGGGCGGCGACAAGCTCGTCAAGAGCCAGGGCGAGGCGACGGTCAGCAACCCGACCGGCCCTTGGAAGCGGATCGACGAATACAGCTTCTGCGATCAATCGGCCGCCGACTCCACCGGCAAGATCACCCAGGTCTTGGTCGACGGCGTCGTAAGCCGGGCCCCGCCGGTCGCAACCCTGACCGGCAATGCTGGGGCTCCGCCGGCGGATCTGGCCACCCGTCACCGCTGGATCGCCTTGCCCTCGGTCGATGACCCGGACGCGGTCGATGTGACCGCGCCCCCGTCTCCCTTGGTCCCGGTCGTGCCGGCGGTTGACGAAAATGATCCCGCGGTGGTGGACAGCGCCGCCTTGCAGGCCATCATCGACACGCACCGCAAGATTTTCCTGCCCAAGGGCATTTATCGGCTCACCGCGCCGGGGATCACGCTCCGGCCGGATACGATCTTATTCGGCGCGGCGCGGAACCTGACCAGGATCGAGACTGACCCCGATTGGAATCCCACCCAGGAATCCCCCGTCATCCGGACGGATGATGCCGTCGCCACCACCACCTACCTTGGCGACCTGACGATCGGCGTCAGGGTCCGGCCCGGCGCCACCTTCGCGGAGCTGGCCGACTTTACCCACGACTTCTTCACCGCCCTCGAATGGCAGGTGGGCCGCAACTCGATGGTCCACATCGGACAGCCTTACCGTGTTCCGGACAGCAGCAACCCGTCCGACACCCAGGATCACAGTTTGCTGAAGATACATGGCAACGGCGGGGGGCGCTGGTGTTTCGCGGGCGCCATCAAGACCGGCACATCGCAGAATGCCGGCTATCGCATCCTCGAGGTCACCGGAACCTCCGAGCCGCTTTGGTTCTACGGCCTGAATCCCGAACACGCGCTGGGCTCCGCCACCTACTGCGAGTTCACCGATGCCAGCAACATCCGCATCTACACGGGGAAATCCGAATTCAGCGGGCTGTCTCCGCTGCGCGGTGACAGCGTTCTGATCCGTTTTTCCAACGTCAACAATGTCGCGCAATTCGGTCATGGTGCGCTCCGCAACGCGGTGCTCAACCACGGCTGCATCGAGTTCCTGAACAGCAACAATGTGCTGGCGGCCCTCATCAATCCGCAAAACAACGTCGACAGCGTCGGACTGGGCCCGAACCATCACACCCTGCGGCAGACCGATGGCGCGACCACCAGCGGCATCGCCTACCCGAACTGTGTCGCCCTGTATAAAAAGGGCGCGCTCGACGATGCGGCCATGACTCATGACGCCCCCTCCTACGGCCCGGAATTCGTCTTTTATTCGGTCGAGGATGAGGACGGCTGGGTGCGGGAATCCACCGAGACCTCGGGCGTCGGTCGCACGGCCGTCGCCAATGCCAACGGGCCGCAGGCGCTCCGGATGGGCGACAGCCCTGCGCGCTGGCAATACAAGAGCATCGTGTCCTTCGACACCGCCTCGCTGCCTCCGGCCGGTGACGCCGTGATCCATGCCGCCTCGCTCGAACTCGTCCGGGGCTTCGCGTCGGGCAATCTCGATTCGCTCGGGACCCTGCGGGCGGATATCGCCACGGGGAGCTTCGGGGCCACCACGCTCGCAGCCGGGGATTTTGAGGCCGCCGCGACCGCCGACGACGTGATTCCCTTCTTCCCGATCCCCGCGGTCGACGGAGACGTGACCATCGGCCTGCTGAACACGACGGGTCGCAACGCGATCAACCGGAATGGCCCGACCCAGCTTCGCGTCTATTTTTCCACCGACGACAACGACGACAACGCGGCCGACCTGCTCGGTTGCTACAGCGCAAAAGACCCGACCGTGGCCAACCGGCCCGTCCTGCGCATCCAGTATCGTCAGCCCTGAGCCCCCGGTTCGTTGCGATCGCCGGCCCCGCGCGGCAAGCGCGGGGCCGGCACCACCACCGACCACTCCGAAACAACCTTTCCGTTTCCCCGCCCCCTTTCCCCACCCGACCCTTGCCCTCGGCAACCGGCCGGTCCGTCAGCGCAAAGCCCCGACACAAAAACCCAAAAGCCAGATGAAACCCACACCCCACCCCAGGATGATCCCATCCACCCTCGTGGCCCGCCGCACCTTCGCGGCCGGCCGCTTCCTCCCCGTCCCCCCCGGGATGTTCCGCTCCCTCCCACTGTTTCTGGTGTTCGCCCTCGCCGCGGCCGCCGTGGTCGCTCCGGCGGTGACCTCACCAAACATAATCCCCTCCGCCGCCCAAAGCGATCCCTTGTTCGCCAAAGGCTACCTTAACGTAAAGCATTATGGCGTGGTGAAGAACAGCGTGTCTGCCGCGGCCGCTAACACCACGAAGATCAACCAAGCGCTCGCCGACGCGTATAATTTCGACAATGCGCAGGCGAAACTGAACGCCAGCACCTTCCTGCAAGGCAGCTTGGTGCTCTATTTCGAGCCGGGCACCTACTACGTGAATGATACCTTGCAGGCGTGGACCGCGACATCGCCAAACACTCTAGCCCCAGGCCCCTCGTTCGCGACACCTACCAACCACCTGGCGGTGATTGGTCAGGCCGCTGGAGCGACCCGCCCAAAAATCGTGCTGGTCGATAGCGCAGCGGGATTCGGTTCATCCAAGGTGCTGCTTGAATTCAAAAACTTTAGCCGAATTCACGTTGGCGGCATAGATGAGATGGATTTAGCCAGCGAAGATCCGTCGACGGGATACCACCAGATGCTGCGCGATATAGATTTGGATTGCGGGAACAATAATCCCGGAGCAATCGCCCTCTACTTCAACCAGGCTCAGGACTCCTCTGTGGAGAATGTGAGCGTTGATGCCACGGGAGCTTCCACGGGCATCAGGGGCCTCCCGGGCCGTGCTTGCGGTGCGGTTAACATCTCCGTCACCGGCGGGGACTATGGGATAGACTTCCTGGGCACCAATCCCGCCGGGCCGACCGTGGCGGGACTCACATTGACAGGCCAGACGGTCAGCGCGCTGCGCTTCCAAGGGTTCTGTCCTTTGACCATTGTCGGCTTCAGCATTACGGCGCCAGCGAGCCAGGCCAACGCGGCGATCGAAGTCGTTGGGCCCAACCCAACCAATGAATACGAGAATATCATGA
>JBDKHE010000198.1:0-3598 GCA_039797805.1 Verrucomicrobiota bacterium | reverse complement strand
GATTGGGGCGGAACGGAACCGAGTACTGCCTGCAGGCCGACATTACCATGAGGAGACCTACCGCATACAGGGTGCGCTCTGGAAAATGGCGGATGAACCAACCTCGTCAATGGGACAACTTTGACCTATCGACCAATCGCCTACGTAATAATACGCAGGTTAACGGTACCGGTTGATTCAGGTCCTCGGACCCTCACCGAGCATTCCCATCGTCATGATCAATATCCGGGCTGATCCAGCTCTTGAGGAATCTTGCCCTAACTCGCTGGGTTACCCGGCGCCGCCTGCAACGAAACAGGGTAGCAGGGCCTGGGCGGCGACCGAACAAAACGTCACCGCCCTACCCTTGTGTCACTGCTTCAGCGTGGCGCAGAAGCGAGCCAGGCGCTCGATGCCCTTGCGGATTGTCTCGTCGCTCGTCGCGTAGCTCAGGCGCAGGTAGCCCTCGAGGCCGAAGGCCGAGCCCGGGACGGCGGCGACACGCTCTTTCTCAAGCAACTGCGCGCAGAAATCGGCGTCCTTGAGGCCGAAGCTGGAGATGTTCGGGAAGAGATAGAACGCACCCTCGGACAGCAGGCAGGTGATGCCGGGGATCTTGTTGAGCTCGCTGTGCAGGAACTTCCGGCGACGGGCAAAGGCCACGAGCATTTCCTTGAGGGCGGCCGCGGTCTTTTCCTTTTCCTTCAAGGCCGCGAGGGCGCCGTATTGGGCGAAGGTCGTGACATTGGAGGACATCTGACTCTGGATCTCGGCGATGGCCTTGGCGATGGCGGGCGGCGCCACGAGCGTGCCGATGCGCCAGCCGGTCATCGAGTAGGTCTTGGAAAAACCGGCCACGACGATCGTGCGCGCCTCGATCTCGGGACTGAAAGTGGCGACGCAGGTCGGCTTGACGCCGTCATACATCAGGTGCTCGTACATCTCGTCGGAAAGGATGTAGAGGTTGTGCTTCAGGGCGACAGCCGCGATGGCCTCGAGCTCGGCACGCGTGTAGACCGCGCCGGTCGGATTGGACGGGGAATTCAGGATGAGCAGGCGCGACTTCGGCGTGATCGCCGCCTCGAGCTGCGCGGGAGTCAGTTTGAAACCGGCCTTGTCATCACAGGGGATGTACTTCGGCACGGCACCGGCGAGCTTGGCCATTTCAGGATAGCTCACCCAGAACGGGGCCGGGATGATGACTTCGTCACCCGGCGAACAGGTGGCGAGCACGCCCAGATAACAGGAAAACTTGCCGCCCGGTGAGACCACCACCTGGTTCGGCGCGACCTTCAGGCCGTACTCCACGCCATAGCGCTCGGCGATGGCCTGGCGGAGTGGCTCGATACCCGGGGTCGGGGCATACTTCGTCTTGCCGGCCTTGAGCGCGGCGGCGCACGCCTCCTTGATGTGCTCGGGCGTGTCGAAATCGGGTTCACCCGCGGCAAAACCACAGACGTCTTCCCCGGCGGCGGCCAGAGCTTTGGCCTTGGCGTCGATGGCAAGGGTCGGCGATGGCGCGATGTTGCGGGCCCAGACGGAGAGAGGATGCGGTGTGCTCATGGAGTAGTGAGTGTTAGGACTAAAGGGTTGGGGGTTTCGATGGCAAGCAGACCGTTGTGGCAGGGGATGTCATAGCGGACCATGTCCCGGTCGAGGCGATTGCCTGCAACCGGCCGCTCCAGGCGCCCAACGGCCTCTGGAGCGTTCGCTTGGGGCCCTGCCCTCTTACCGCTTCTTTTTCCGTTTCGTCACGGCCGCTCGTTTCTTGGGCGCAGGGGCCTTGCGCCGGACTTTCTTCCGCTTCGGCTTGGGCCGCGGCGCCGTGACCGATTCGGTCGGGGCCGGCGCCGGTACGGCGGGGATTTCCAGCTGATTGACCGCGCCCGATTCCAACTGCGGGAGATACGCTTCGACCGCCGCGCGCACCAACTGCCCCACGCTTGTGTGCTTGGCGCGGGAGATTTGCCGCAGGTTGCGCCGGATCTCGGCCGGCAGGCGGACAGAAATCTGGAGCTGGGCCGGGTGCATGACCACGACATTGGCGAAATCATACCGCTCCAGGGCCGTGCGGATGAGCTCGCTCACCGACTTGGCCCGGCCTTCGCGCACGGGTTCGCTCAGGCGGTCAAGGAACTCCACCTCCATCTGGATGGGAAACGGCTTGGTCGATTTCGCGGACATGCGGCCTAGAAGCGGATGATCTTGTCCTTGGGCACCACTGCGTGGTCCTCGGCGAGTTTCTCCGGCCGGAAGGTCTCCTTCGGCCAGTGCAGATCGAGAGCAGCGGCGTAAACCCCGAAGCGGGTCTTGTCGCGGGTGAGGTTGTCGCGGACATCGATGGTCTTAACGAGCCACTGGTCGCCGACCTTTTTCAGGTCCAGCAGACTGATCGTTTTGACGGCCACGCCTTTGGCATCCAGTTGCTCGGCCTGAACCATGGCCTGAAACTGCACATCGATGAGCACACGGACACCCGACATCCCGGGGCGCGGCAAAAGGGTGCCCGCAGGCGGACGGAGAATGAAACTGTGCGTCGGACGTCCCCGCACCTTGGCTTCCCCTTCGTAGGTGAAATCGGTCCAGTACAGGAAAGGCATCTGCAGGTCGAAGACGGTCACGCCGGTGCCCGCAATCCCCTGGCCGGTGCTCGCCGCATCCAGCAACTGCACCTGGTTTTCGGCATTGAGCTGCCAGGCGGCCGGTCGGGGCCCCGACTCGATCAGCCACCGTTCGTTGCCGGCCTCGATCCGGGAGACCGGACCTGTGGCGCCGCGGGAACCCACCATCGTCCCGATGACACTGCGTTCCTCGCCTTTGCGGGGCATGACCCGGAGTTCGAAGGACAACCAATAATCCCCGGCAATGCCCGCCCGCCGGAACTCGGCCAGGATGTCGGCTCCTTTGGCTTGGTCAGCTTTGCCTGACGCGGCCCGATCCTCGGGCTGACCGAACTTGGTTGGCTGGGCCCCAGCCGTTGCTGCCAGGCATCCCACCAGCACGAACAAACACCCACGAATCCAACTCGGGCAAACCTGCCCCAGCAGGCATAAAAAAGCCCGGTGAAAAACCGGGCTGGGCTGTTTAGGGCTTGGCTTCAACCGGTGTCGTGGCCGCAGGTGCCGTGATCGGCGCATGGGCCGAGGTATTCGCGGCCGGCGCCGAGATGGTCGGCAGCTTGGTTTCGTCCGCGACCTGGTGCTTGGACTGATAGATGTTGGCCAGATAAAGGCCGAAGCTGAGGACAAAGAAGACAATCGCCGCCTTGATGGTCGCACCGGTCAGCACGTTGTTGGTCTCCGCACCGAAGGCGGATTCCGTGGCACCACCGGCCATGGCGGCACCAATGCCACCATCAGTCTTGGCACGCTGCATGAGGACGACCAGCACCAGAAAGAGGGAGGTGATGACCAGAATGAAGGTAAGGACACCGATAACGAGGCTCATAAGAGGTCAGATGAACGGAGTCCGACTGGCTTTGTCAACCAAAGTTCCCAAAGGATTTTACATATAATGAGCCAAGGCAGCCGCCCCTGGCCAAGTTCCGGCAATCCCCGAGGGGAGCCCTACCACACCCCGCCCGGCCGGGCGCGCCTCTCCGTAGGGGGAATGGTGGCTC
>JBDKHE010000197.1:0-13267 GCA_039797805.1 Verrucomicrobiota bacterium | reverse complement strand
CGCCTCTACAATCTGGAGCTGGAGACGCGCTCCGTGAGCTACGGGAGGATCAATCCGGCGCATGCGACCGAGATCTTCATCCGTGAGGGACTGGTGGGCGATACCGTGACCTGGCCGTTCGATTTTCTGGCGCACAACCGCCGGTTGCGCGAAGAGGCCGAGATCCGCCTCACGCGCACGCGCAGTGCCGGTTACATGAATCTCGATGAGGCCGTGTATCGGTTTTACGCGGCGCACCTGATGCCGGAGACCGGGGTAGGGGCCGTTGCGCCCAACGGCCCCGCGCGAGATGATCCCAAGGCGGTTGCGGGCAACCGCCCTTACCAGGGAATCTCTTCGGTCCCCGAGCTGGTCGATTTCGTCCGGCATCAACAGACGACGAAACCCAAGTTTCTGTTCCTCGGAGAAAACGACCTGCGACCGGCCGAGGAGGAGGCCCACGAGGTGGGCGCCTTTCCGGAGGCCCTGCCGGTGGACAACCGGGTGTTGCCTCTGGCCTACAACTATGCGCCCGGCAAGGTGGAGGATGGGGTGACCGTGCGGGTGAGTCCCGCCGAGGCGGAAGCGCTCACGCCAGCGGCCCTGGACTGGGCGGTGCCCGGGCATCTGGAGGAAAAGGTGGAGCTGATGCTCAAAGCCTTGCCGAAGGAGCAGCGTCGCAGCCTGATTCCCCTGAGCGAGTCGGCCCAGCGGCTGACCCGTGAATTGGCGCTCATTTCCAGCCGGCCGAAGCAACCGACGCTGGCGGAGGCCCTGGCCGAGTTGTTGCAGCCCCAGCTGGGTGTGCGGATTGATCCGACCCAATGGACGACCAAATCGCTGCCGGACCACCTGCGGGTGCGTGTCGAAGTCGTGGATGCCAAGGAGCGCGTGCTCTGTGCGAGTCGCGACCTGACGGAAATCCACCAGTTGCTGCACGGCAGCAAGCGCGAGGTCAGTCAGAAGGCGGCCAGCAATGAAAACGCCGCGTGGCGCGCGGCTCGCGATAAATGGGAAAGCGAGCCCGCGACCGACTGGCAGTTTGGCGACCTGCCGGATTCGGTGCTGGTGGAAGAAAAGCATGGGGTGCCCGTGCTGGCTTATCCCGGTCTGAAGGACCTGCCCGCCGGGGTGGCGGTGAGGCTGCTGGCGACACCGGAACAGGCGATGGCGGCGAGTCGCGCGGCCTTGGCAACGCTGCTGGAGGCGCGGTTGCGTCATGACATCGGTTGGTTGGAGAAGGATTTGCGGGCCCTGCGGACGCTGGGTCCGCTGACGGCGACGCTCACCACGATCGACCGGCTGCAGGCCGATGCGCTGGAAGGCATCCGCCGTTGGGTGTGCGATGCGCGCCGGATGGCCAAAGGAGATTCCGTGGCGGCCAAGGCGGACGATAGCAGGGGTGCGGTCCGCCGGGACGCGCCGCCCTACCCGTTGGAGAAGGCGGTTTTCGAGCGGGCGGTGGCGCAGGCGAAGCAGGACCTGCGCGGATTGGTGCCGCGGCTCGGCGACTGGCTGAAGGAAGTGTTCACGTTGCGGCTGGAACTGGAGACCCATGCCCAACCGTATCCCGGCCTGGCGCAGGATCTGGCGGCGCTGCTGCCACCGGATTTCATGCGCACGATTCCCTTCGAGCGGGTGAAGCATCTGCCGCGCTATCTGCGCGGGATGAAGACGCGGGCCGACCGGTGGCAGCGGGATGCAGCCAAGGATGCGCAGCGCGCGGCGGAACTCGCGCCGTTCGTGGCGGCCGTCAAGAAACAGGGAGCTTCTGCCGGCGAGCTGCGCTGGTTGGTGGAAGAGTTTCGCGTCAGTCTGTTTGCCCAGGAGCTGGGGACGGCCGAACCGGTGTCCGCCGTGCGGTTGCAGCGACTGCTGGACAAACCTGCCGCGGGGGCGCCGGCGGCCGCTCCGGTGCGCGTGGTGGTCGCGCCGGCGGCGACGCAAAAGAGCGCCCCGCTCAAGAGCCTCGGGGCCTTGGATCAATTATTCAGGAAATGAGCGGAGATTTGGCTTTGATGAATTGGCGGCCGGGGTTAAAGTGACGGCAACCCCATACCCCATGAACGACGTAACCATCTCTCATCTGCTGAATGGCAAGGGTCGCGCCTTGCACACCGTCCCCTCCACCGTGACTGTCGCGGAGGCGGTGAAAGAAATGAACCGTCACAAGATCGGCGCCATGTTGGTGATGGAGGGAGAAAAGCTGGCCGGCATCTTCACCGAGCGCGACGTGTTGACGCGGGTGGTGGCTGACAGCCTCGAGCCTCGCACCACCCCGGTCACCCAGGTCATGTCGGCCAAGGTGCTCACCATCGCGCCCGAGACGACCGTTCAGGAAGTCATGGATATCTTCACCGAGAAGCGCTGTCGCCATTTGCCGGTCATCGAAGGAGGACGGCTCACGGGATTGATCTCGATCGGTGACGTCTCGCGTTGGGTGGCCAACCAGCATCGCGCCGAGGCGGAATCACTGCGGCAGTACATCGCCGGCGGCCTGACGACCTGATTGGCGGTTCGTGGCCATGGGGCCGGAACACGGTTTGTATTTTGCAGGCCGTTGGTTAGGTTCCGCGCATGATTTCTACCCGTCTCCTCTCCGCCCTGCTCGCCCTGGGCGCCGCAGCCACCCTGTCGGCCAAGATTGTCACCAAGCCGGTCGCCTACGAACAGGCCGGCGTGAAGCTCGAAGGATATCTCGCGTATGATGACGAAAAAGTCTCGGCGAAATCCCCCGGTGCCGGCGTGCTGGTGGTGCCGGAGTGGTGGGGACTGACCTCCTACCCGAAGGACCGGGCGGTCCAGCTGGCGAAGCTCGGTTATGTGGCGTTTGCCGCCGACATGTACGGCGCGGGCGTCGTGACCGATGACCCGAAGAAGGCCGGCGAGCTGGCGGGACAGTTCTACGGGAAGCCGTTGATGGCCGAGCGCGCCCGGGCCGGGCTCGAGCAGTTGCTGGCCACCGGTCTGGTCAACGCAAAGCGGGTGGCGGCCATCGGCTACTGTTTCGGAGGCTCGACCGTGCAAGCACTCGCCTACAGCGGAGCGCCGCTGGCGGGGATAGTCAGTTTCCATGGCGGGTTGATTCCGGTTCCGGCCGATGCGGCGACGAAGAACCACGCGAAGATCCTGGTGTGTCACGGCGCGGTTGACCCGTTTATCAAGCCCGAGGAAATCGCGGCTTTCATGAAGGCCATGAACGACGGCAAGTATGACTACCAGTTCATCAGCTATGCGGGGGCCGTGCACGCTTTCACCAATCCGGGCGCGGATGCGGTCGCCAAGGCCACCGGCATCCCGATCGCCTACAATGCCGCTGCGGATCACCGCTCGTGGGGACACATGAGGCAGTTCCTGAAGGAAGTGCTGGCGGAGGCCAAATGAGCCGGTTGACGGTTTATACCTACGCCAAGTGCAGCACCTGTCGGGATGCGATCAAGTGGCTGAATGCCCAAGGGATTGCCCACGACGAGAAGCCGATCAAGGAGACGCCACCCACGCAGGCGGAGCTGAAGGCGATGCTGTCCGCGCAAGGCGGGGAACTGCGTCGCCTGTTCAATACCTCGGGACTCGAGTATCGCGGTCTGGGGCTGGCGCAAAAGCTTCCGGCCATGAGCGAGGCCGAAGCGCTCCGACTGCTGACCGGCAACGGCATGCTGGTGAAACGGCCGTTTCTGCTCGGATCGGGCGTGGGCCTGGTGGGGTTCAAGGAGCCGGTCTGGCGCGAAGCCTTGCTTGGCGATTAGGCTGGGAAAGTTTTTTGTAACTTCCAGGCGGGTGGTCGTGTTTTCCCCATGCACACCCATGAAACACCCCATCCAACTTCTCGTCCTGGGCGCCTTGCTGGCGGCACCCGAACTCTTGCAGGCCAAAATCACGCGCGTGGTGGACAAGACCTTCGCCGTCCAGCCCGGCGGACGCTTGCAGGCATCCACGCAGGGCGGGGATATCAGGATCGCGACCGGCGATGCCGCGGAAGTGCAGATCCACGTCAAACAGGTGATCCAAGCCAGCACGGAGGCTGAAGCAGACGAAATCCTAACCAAGCTGGAGCTCACTTTGGAGCAGTCGGGCAACAACGTCACCGCCGAGGCCAAATACGCAAAAGGCGAGCATTTCCGTTGGTTCAAGAGCTGGCCGCCCGTGAGCGTTTCTTTCGAGATCACCGTGCCGAAGAACTACAATTTACAGCTGAACACCTCCGGAGGAAATATTGCCGTGGCGAGTCTGCAGGGCGACGTCAAGGCCCGCACCAGCGGAGGCGATCTGGATTTCGCGCGCATTGACGGCGAAATCGAGGCGAACACCTCGGGCGGCAACATCACGCTTCAGGAAGGTACGGCGCGAGCCCGCCTGGGGACCAGCGGGGGTGATATCAAGGTCGAGCGGGCCGGCGGGCCGACGGAAGTGAACACATCCGGTGGCAACATCACGCTGCGTTCCGTGGCCCAGCTGATCAGCGCCCACACCTCCGGTGGCGATATCCGGGCGGTGATCACCGAACGCCTGCAGGCCGATGCCGTGCTCAACACCTCCGGGGGAGATGTGGACGTTGTCGTCGTCAAAGACGCGGGCTTCGAGCTCGATGCCAGTACTTCGGGGGGCGATGTCCGGGCGAACGGGCTGACGATCACTTTGGAGCAGGGCGGCTCGGGCAAGAGCAAGCTGCGCGGGTCGGTCAATGGTGGCGGTCCCCGTCTGAAGCTCCGGTCTTCCGGAGGCGATATCAAGATTCGCACCAATTGAGCCGATAACAATTTGTCAGTGTGTGTGTGGAAGGCCGGCGCGAAAGTGCCGGCCTTTCTATTGGCGGATTGGCTTGAGCGGTCCGGGATTCGGGACAGCTTGGCCGGAAACAGATGAAAGCGCTTCCCCCTTGCACCCGCCGAGAGGCTTTGGGCCGGCTGGCGACCTTGCTGGCTGCCGGGCTCTGGCCCGGAGCGATCCGGGCGGCGACGGAGGAAAGGAGGTTTGCGGAGTTTGTTTTTGTGGCAGCCAATGACTTTCACCACTTCGAGCCGGATTGTGACCCTTGGTTCGAGGCCCTTTTTCGCCAGATTGCGGACCACGAAGGGGTTTCCTTTTGCTTTGGTTTGGGCGATCTGGCCCACAAAGGGAGTCCGGAAAGCATCGCAGCGGTCGACCGGATTGCGAGGGCGGCCGGACTTCGTTTCTACGCCACGCCGGGCAACCATGACAACGAAATCGAGGGCAACACGGCGATCTACGAACGCGTGCTGCCCGGCCGGTTGAACTACCGGTTCGAACATCAGGGGTGGCAGTTTGTGGTCATCGATTCCACGGAGGGCACGAAATGGAAGCTGACCCAGGTGCAGCCGGCCACGCTGGCCTGGTTGGATGCCGAGCTGCCCAAGATCGATCCCTTGCAACCGCTCGTGCTGTGTACCCATTTCCCGTTGGCCGGCAGCACGCCGCTCTGTGCGGTCAATGCCGAGGACGTGCTCGCCCGGTTTGAGCGGCACAATCTCCAGCTGGCCATGAGCGGACATCATCATGGCCGAACGGAGGTCGCGCACGGGAAGGCTGTCCTGGTCACGAATGCCTGCTGCAGCCGCGTGGCCAACAACCACGACGGCACATCCAAGAAAGGGTATTGGCTGTGCCGCGCCCAGGCGAACGGCACGATTAGCCGGGAGTTTGTGAAGTTTGCGCGGGATGTTGATGGGGTTCCCTTGGCGTAAGCTTGGCGCGGCATTGGGGGCCCGGTGCCGATGGGAGGATTCACCTGCGGTGCTGGTTGATTGGGAAGCGAGCCGGCTCGCGCCCGCAGATTCCGGGCCTGTGAATCGACCTGACTTGTCGCCACGAAAGCGCTGGCTTCCTCTGTGCCCGGAGGTTCAATCAACCCAATGGGTCTGATCGATACGCACACGCACCTGGATTCATTTTACCGACGGGGGGAACTCCCGGCCGTCCTCACACGGGCGCAGACGGCCGGCTTGGAAGCGATGGTCGCCATTGGTACGGACACGGACGACTGGACGGTCTACCGCGACTTGGCGCAGGCGCATCCGGGTCTGATTCATTACACGGTCGGCCTGCACCCCTGCAGCGTGGGAGCGGATTGGGCGTCACGCGTTGCCCAATTGGAAGCCTTTTGGGGTAAGGGCAATCGTCCCAACGATCCGTCCAATTCGCCGGCCCAGCCGCAGGGTTCGCCTCGCCGCGCGCCGGTGGCACTGGGGGAAACGGGCTTGGACCGCTTTCATTTGCCCAAGGATAATCAGGCTGAAGCGGAAAAGATTCTGGGCTGGCAGAAGGCCGCCTTCGCCGAGCAACTGGCCTTGGCGAAGCGGATGGTTTGCCCCTTGGTGGTTCATTCGCGCGGAGCGTTTGCCGAATGCGTGGAGATGATCGATGCCTCCGGGTTCGACTGGAGCCGGGTGGTTTTCCACTGCTTCACGGAAGGCGCGCTGGAAATGGCGGAACTCACCAAACGAGGGGGCTACGGGTCTTTCACCGGGGTAATTACCTACAAGAACGCCGAGATGGTAAGGGCGGCGGCGCTGGCGCAGGGGCTGGATCGGTTCATGATCGAGACCGATGCGCCCTACCTGACGCCGATGCCCCACCGGGGAAAACCGAATGAGCCAGCCTACCTGCGGCACACGGCCGAGTTCAGCGCCGGCGTTTTCGGCGTGAGCGTTGAGCGGTTGGCGGAGGTGACGACAGCGAATGCCCGGCGGTTCTTTGGCCTGTGACGACGAAGCTGATACGTTCGAACTCCGGGCAGATGAAGCAGGCAACGTTCTCTGCTTTTTTGCTGGATAGAAAAGGCTCACTTGATCGAAGCGTGAGAGGCGACTCGGTGAACGCGTAACATGCCAACAACACATCACAGCAGCCCTGGTGAGGCGGGGGCGCCTTCCCGGGCCTTGCCATGGGCCAGCCTGATCTGCTGGGGGATCATCGTCGTTGGGGCGCTGCTTCGCATCAACCAGTGGATGCTCAACCGCAGCCTCTGGCTTGATGAGAGTTATCTGGCCGTCAATATCCTGGAACGGGGTTTTTGGGAATTGCACCTGCCCTTGGAGTACAGCCAGAGCGCCCCTTGGCTTTTCCTCGTGGCGACCAAGGGAATGGTTTCCCTGTTTGGCCCGGGCGAGCAGGTTCTCCGATTCCTTCCGCTGGTAGCCTCCATCCTGTCGCTCTGGGTTTTCTGGCGCTTGGCCCGGGTATGCCTCGCGGGTTGGACGGTTCCGGTCGCCCTGGCCATTTTCACCTTTTCCTCGGTTCACTTCTATTATGCCCAGGAGCTGAAGCAGTATTCCTTGGAAGTCCTGATGACGACCGTGGTGGTCTGGTTGGCGGCTTTGATGTTTCGTACCACCAACGCGCCGAAAAGGTATTTCACCGGCTGGGCGGTGGCGGCGGGGATCGGCATTTATGCGATGCATGCCATGCCCTTTGTCATTGCCGGTATCGGGGGAGTGGCTCTCTGGGCGAGTTGGCAGGGGAAATTCGGGGTTTCCAGATTGCGGATCATCGTGGCGCTGGGTCTCTGCGTGCTGTTTTTCGCCGCCAACTATTTTGTCATCATCAGCCCGAACTACGCTGATCCGTTGATGCGTGGGTATTGGTCTTTTGCGTATCCGGGTATGCCCTGGACCATGGCCGGGTTGCGGCGTTCAGCCTCGTTGATCAATGGGTACTTTTGGTTTTTGGGCTACGGCTCGGTCTACAAGGTTCTGGCGGTGGCACTCATACTCGGTGGAGTTTGGCGGGTCATCCGCAGTCAAAACCTGGCTCTGCTCGGCTGCATTCTCACCGTGGTGGTGTACTGGCTGGCGAGCGTCGCGGGGTTTGCCCCTTTCTACAATCGGTTGCTCATGTTCATGTTGCCGTTTTTTCCGTTGATGGTCGCGCAAGGCTTGTCGTTCTTCGGAGATCGCACGCATTGGATACCTCGGGCCGTCGTGATCGCCCTTGTCTTCGTTCCGGTGATCCGCCGGTTACCGGCGGAGTTTGTCCCGATTACATCGAGAGACGATTTGCGGGACCCGATCATCCAGCTGGCCAAGTTGCGGCAACCCTCCGAGCCGGTCTACGTCATGCACTACGCGGTGCCTGCTTTCCGCTATTACCGGAGTGCCTTGGGCCTATCCACGTTATCGGAGCCACCGGTTGTTTTGGCCGAGCAGATGCGAGTGTTTTATCCCAAAGCCGGTCAAAGCAGACCTCCGATAGCTACACCCAACGTGAACCAGATGATCGCGGAGATGGCTGAATGGCGGTCGAGCAACCGGCTCTGGCTGCTTGTCACGTTTATCCCCGCCTACGAGGACGAACTGCTGCATGGATTGCAGGAGCGTCTGAATTTGCGTCCGATCTCTCGCTACAAGTCGGTTGGCACCACCTTGTATTTGTTGAGCCCCGATCCGGAGCATCCCAATCAAGACTGACCTCAACCGGCGCACGCCCCTCGCAGATCCGGGGCTGCTCGGATCGCAGGCTTAGGCCTCGTCGAACTTCTTGGCGAAGAGGGCTTCCAACTCGACGAGCATCGGCTCGGCGTCGGCTCCGGTGGCCACGAACTTGACGGTCGAGCCCTTGGCCGCGGCCAGCATCATGAGGCCCATGATGCTCTTGCCGTTCACCTGCTCCTCGTCCTTTTCCACGTAGACCTCCGCTTTAAACTTGTTGGTGACACGGACGATCATGGCCGCCGGACGGGCATGGATGCCCATCTTGTTCTGGACGAGGAGTTCCTTCGTCAGAGTCTTGGCGGTTGTATCACTCTTTTCCATTGCGATTGGTCGTGTTGGTCGGATTAAAGGTTAACGCAAAAGCCGGTCCTGCCCCGGCTTGCAATCCCAAAGCCCAGAATGCCTGCCTTTGCCGTCATTGTACCCTGCCGATTGGAGTCCACAAGGTTTCCTCGTAAGCTGCTGCATCCCATTAAAGGAAAGCCGCTTGTGCTTTGGGTTGCCGAGCGAATCACCGCCGTCGCTCCCGATTATCCCCTGTGGTTTGCGGTGGATCATGAACTGTTGGCGGAATGCCTCGAAGGGGCTGGTTTTAGGGCGATCATGACCGATGCGGCCCATCAGAGCGGGACGGATCGCATCGCTGAAGCCAATCGCACAGTACGTGCCAGTTATGTGCTCAATGTGCAGGCCGACGAGCCCTTGGTCACCGGGGCGCAATTGCAGGCCTTGGCCAAGCTGGTGCAGGGCGACTGCCCGATGGCCACGCTGTGCACCCCGTTCAAGCGCATCGTGGATTTTTACAATACCAACCAGGTCAAGGTCGTGATGAGCGAGACGGGCCGCGCGCTGTATTTTTCCCGTTCCCGCATGCCTTACTCCCGGGACCTCGGGCTCACCATTGACGATGCCTGGGTGCTGGCCAATCCGTGCTACAAACACCTCGGTCTCTACGCCTATCGGGCGGACTTTTTGGAAAAGTTCGTGCGCATGGCGCCGGGCAAGCTTGAGCAGATCGAGAAACTCGAGCAATTGAGGGTGCTCGAAAACGGCTACCCGATCGCGATCGGGGTCTCCGAGGACCCAACCATCGGCGTGGATACGCCGGACGATGCGAGGAAGTTCGAGGCGCACCTCGGGTAGGGCGCGCCCAGTTTGTAGGTTGCCCGCTCGCGGGCAACGTGGCGCGCCCGCACGGTCACCTACAGGGGCGTGGTGAGGCCCGACTCCTTGCAGACACCCTTGGTGGCGTCGCGCAAGGTCTCGACGAACGCCTGCGGATCGTCGGGGGAGATGACAATCTTGCGGTCGCCGAACTCAAGCACCACGGATTTTGCCGGATCGGTCACATAAGCGCGGTAGTTACCGATCACGGTGTTGCGATAGTGCCCGATGAAGCAGAAGAACCCGCCGTTACCGAACAAACGGATCGAGCCCATCATGGCGTGTGGGTTGACGTTAAAGGACGACAACTGCGTGAGATCAAACCGGGTGGCCCAGCCAAGGCGGTGAACGAGCAGCTGGCCGTTTCTCACACTGAATCCGCTGACGGAGAAAAAGAGGCAGAAGACAAACACGCCCCAGAGCCACCAGTGTAACCAGAGCAGGGACATGATGGAGGGCAGGGCCAGCAGCAAAAGGGTCACAAGGACCGTGATCACCTTGACGGTCGTCGACCACGGTGCGCGAAAATGGATTCGCGCTTCGGTGGCACGCAAACTCTCGGCCGGCAGGCCGAACGCCTCCGCGATGAGGCGCAGGGTTTCCGCCGAGCTTTCATCGCCCGATTCGATGCGCTGCACGGTGCGTGTGCTGAGCTTGGCCCGCTCGGCGAGTTGTTCCTGGGTCCAGGAGCGCTTCTGGCGTTCAAGCTTGATCCGGGATGAGCAATCCATGGTGGTTTCGATGTTCATAGTGCCACCATCCTAACAGGCAACGCCTTATATAACCACGTCACCAGCCCGCCAAGGGGCCGACAAGCGGCCGCCAAGGACGCGAAATGCTTCGGCGGGCGCTCGAAACCAAGGGAAAAGTGTCAAGGAGCAGGTGCCAAGAGCCGGGCAGGCCGATTCTTGATACATGGGCCTTGTTACTTGTTACCTCCCGCGTCGCGCGGGCTCAGATCTTCCCGGCCTTCCGCTTTTCAACGAGCTTGTAGAAGTCGCTAAAGAGCGGGTCGGCGTCGTTGGGGCCGGGGGCGGCCTCGGGATGGTACTGCACGGAGAACACCGGCAGGTCTTTGTGGCGGAGACCCTCGACGGTCTGGTCGTTGAGATTGATCTCGGTCACGAGCGCGCCGTGCTTTTCCAAAGACTTGGGATCCGTGGCGAAACCGTGATTTTGCGCCGTGATGGAAACCTTGCCGGTTTCGAGATTTTTCACGGGTTGGTTGCCGCCCCGATGGCCGAACTTCAGCTTGAACGTGGAGCCACCCAGGGCATGCGTGATCATCTGGTGACCCAGGCAAATGCCAAAGGTCGGGTAATCGGGCAGGAGGGCCGTGACGGTCTTGTGGATATACGGCAGGGCGGACGGGTCACCGGGACCGTTCGAAAGGAAAAGGCAGTCCACGCCGGCTTCGCGCACCTGCTCCTGGGTGGCGGTGGCAGGGAATACGTGCACCTCGAAACCGTGCCTCACCAGCTTGCGGAAAATCGTGTACTTCGCGCCGTAGTCGAAGGCGGCGACCTTGAATTTCTTCGCCGGCGTGATCGTGGCGCCGCCCGTGGTGCCGACAGGCAGGTACTGCGTGTTGTAGCGGGAGGCATCGTCGGCTCCCCAGACATAGGGCGCCTTGCAGGTGGTGTCCTTGACGTAGTCGCTGCCCGCCATGTCCCGCCAGCCCTTGGCCCGCGCGATGGCGTCGGCGTCGCTAAGCGGCAGGGTGGAAAGGCAGCACTTCATGGCGCCCGTGACCCGGAGCTTCTTGGTGAGGGCGCGGGTGTCCACCTCGCTGATGCCGGGGATGCCGTACTTCTCGAGATAAGCGTCGAGGGAGAGGGTGCTGCGCCAGTTGCTGACAATGGGCGAAACCTCGCGGACCACGAAACCGGAGCAACGAGGCGCGGAGGACTCCTCGTCCTCGACATTGACGCCATAGTTGCCGATCTGGGGGGCCGTCATCGTGACGATCTGGCCGAAGTAGGAAGGATCAGTCAGGATCTCCTGATATCCGGTCATCGATGTGTTGAAGACACATTCACCGGCGATGGTGGCCGAGGCGCCAAAAGCGGTACCGCGGAACACGGAACCATCCTCAAGAGCGAGAATTGCGGGCTGGGGAGCAGACATTAAAGACGCACGAAAAAGTGTTAGTGGGCCGCTGCCAAGCGGTTTCGGAGCAATTCTGTGTCCAGCGGTGCAACCGCTGCCGGGGCAGTGAATTGCGGTGTCGATTGCCGTCGCTCCTGATCGACGGAGAATTTGCAGCGTGGGAGGGTTTGCCCCGGTCGTCCACGGCTAGCGGCATAGCGGGCGAATATCGCTCCGTTTGACAGGCAGTATGAATGCATTACCTCTGGAACCCACAAATGGCATATCAAGAAGATCGCTCCGCCTGGTTCGAGGGCCAGGGCCTTTGGTCACATGTCCCCGAGGCGGATTGGCGGGACTGGGTCTGGCAGCTCAAGAACCGCATCACCACGGTCGAGCAGTTGGAAAAGCACATGACCCTGACGCCGGCGGAGCGGGCGGGGTGTCTTTTCGCCAACCAGAAGCTGGCCCTCGCGATCACCCCGTATTTCTTCAACCTGATTGACCGTGAGGATCCCGACTGCCCGATTCGCAAGCAGGTCATCCCGCGGAGTGACGAGATGGTGGTTTCCTCGGGCGAAATGCTGGATTCGCTCGGTGAGGACAGCCACTCGCCGGTTCCCGGCCTGGTGCACCGCTATCCCGACCGGGTGCTCTTTCTGGTGACGGACCGTTGTGCCGCCTATTGCCGCTACTGCACCCGCAGCCGGCTCGTGAGCAACGCCCAGGACTACAATTTCCATCCCGAGTACGAGCAGGCCCTGCGCTACATCGAGGCGCACACGGAGATCCGCGATGTGTTGCTCTCCGGCGGCGATCCGCTGCTGCTTTCGGACAAGAAGATCGAGCACCTCCTCGGCCGGTTGCGGGCGATCAAGCACGTGGAATTCATCCGCATCGGTTCACGCATTCCGGTTTTCCTGCCGCAGCGGATCACGCCCGAGCTGTGCGAGATCTTCAAGAAGCATGGTCCGATCTGGATGAGCATCCACGCCAACCACCCGCGCGAGGCGACTCTCGAGCTGAAGGAAGCGTGCGAACGCCTCGCCTTCGCCGGTGTGCCCTTGGGCAACCAGAGCGTGTTGCTGCGTGGCGTGAATGACGACCCGGAGGTCATGAAGGCCCTCGTGCACCGGCTGCTCCGCATGCGGGTACGTCCCTATTACATCTACCAGATGGACCTCATCACCGGGGGCGCTCATTTCAAGGCCGATGTGCGCAAGGGCATCGAGATCATCAAGGCGTTGCGCGGACACACCACCGGTTACGCCGTGCCGCAATACGTCATCGATGCCCCGGGTGGCGGCGGCAAGGTGCCGGTCAACCCGGACTACATCGAGCGCATCACCGACGACGAGGTGGTCTTCCATAATTTTGAGGGCAAGCAGTTCCGTTATCCGCTGAAGGCCTTGCCGCTCGCGGAGAAACCCGCCGGCGCGGTCATGCCGGCGGAGATCCACCTCTGAAATCGTCGGAGCCTTGCTCCGGGAAGCGCCGGTCGCGTGGGTAGGGTCGGTCTTTGACCGGCCGGCTTGCCCGCCCTACTGACCAGTCAAGACCGGTCCAACTTTCAGAGCCCGACGTCACCT
>JBDKHE010000196.1:0-3057 GCA_039797805.1 Verrucomicrobiota bacterium | reverse complement strand
GCTCGCGAAGCAAGCCGAACGCCAGGGCAACGGTAACCACGGGTGAAAGCGAGATGATCGGAAAGACAAGGTGCGCCGGGGCCAACCGCAGGACCTTGAACAGCATAAGTTGGCCGCCCGCCCCAAGCAGGCCCACCGCTAAACCGAGAAGAACCGACTCCCAATCGCGGTCCAGTCGCCATCCAACACGGTGCAATGCATATGCCGCCGGCGGCACCATCGTCAGTGCCCAGACGACATAACCTAGTGCCGAGGGAAAACCGGCCTGAGCCGTCGAATCGATCAGCGCTCCCCACAGGCCCCAAGCCACCATGGCGACCACAGCGTAGAAGAACCACCAGCGCCCCCGGGTGTCAGGCAAGTGCTTTTTCATATTCATCGAGCAAAAGCATCCGAGAACCGCCGGAACGGTGTAATGCATGCCGGTTAGCACCACGCCCAAAGCCAAGCCGGGCAAACACCTCTAGCTTCCGGGCATCCACCCCCGCGTGCAACAGGCGGCAGGGCCGCGGGCGGTCAGTCGCGGAGCGGATCCGGTCTATGGTCGCTTCCAACAGGTCCCTAACTAAGTCTGGATGCGTCGCAAGGAACTCCGGCACGCAGTAAAAATCGATGTGGTAGGCTTGCCGACTGAACGGCACCGCCTGCCGAGCGGCGCAGACTGCCACGATACCGGCCCCGCCGTCGCGCAGCACCATGCTAGCATCCTCCAGGCGGTCCCGGTCTAGAATGGCCGGCCGAATATCAACCACAAAGGCGCGCTCAAACTCGGGCCCCTGCACCACCCCCCATGAGGCAAGCTTAACCTGGAAATCTCCGGACGGGCACAGGTTCAGCAGCAAAAACAAATCTGCTAAATCGTCTGGCCTCACCGCGCTTGGCTCCGACGGCCGCGTCGCAGTGGAATACCGGCAGCGAGTAGCCTCGATGAGTTCCTGCTGCGCCTGGATTACCTCCGTGGGTAATCCAAGCGCACAATCCACCGAGCCAGTAGCCTCCCGCTGTCGAAATAGATTATGGACTTTTCGGTCAATCACCATCAGCCAGCCAAGCGCGTCGGCCATCTCCTTCTCGGCTAAAACAGCGTAGCCCAGCCGGCCGTAGAGCCCAAAGGCCGCTCGTTCTCCCTCCCCGCGACGATGCAACTTATCATCGGTGTCCAAAATCACAACCGAGGCCCCCTGCGCGAGCGCCCGACCGGTCACCGTCGCCGTGACCAGTGTGCCCAGACCGTAGCTGCCCCAGCCCTCTGCGGTGCGCACGTGCGCCAACAAGCCCGGCGCACCTGGAATTGAGGATCGGAAAACCGCAGCATGGGCCACCAGCGCCCCCGTCTGTTTCTCACTGACCACACAAAAGGTTCCATGGGCCTTGCCATAAAGCCCGACATACTCGCCCAGAATCGGGCCCGTCCAATCGGCGCCCTTCCTGACAAGCAACCTGTCAACCACCTCTGAAAGCACGGTCAATGGACTCCGGCCCAACGTCTGCGCGACGCTCTCAAGCACCGCGGTTCCTGACCCGAGATGAAGCACACCAGCGAAGGCTGCCCTGTGCCCACGGTGCATGAGCGCCACTGGTGCTGCCACCGGTAAGTCAGCATTCGCTTGTTTTTGGAGGTCTATCATTCGTGACAGCCCCACGGCGCGAATTGCGCCGAAACCGGCGCCCGCTGGCAGGGAAGTCACTATCGGATGAGCCCCCGTCTGTGGTGAGTCGAGCCGAACTGGTGGCTTTTTGGCTATGCAGTAAACCACGGCGGGCGTCAGCACGCGGTCGACCATTTTCCCTCCAAGCAAGACGTTTCCAAGCGCGTCCGAGGAATGGGGTTTCTTGCCTTGCCGTAACCGAGGTCGCCAAAGCTCTTGCTCCATTTCGGGCCCCAGCGATAAGTGTCCGCATGCCCCGTATTCTGTCCGTTCTCGCCAGCCTAGTGCTCTGCGTTGCGCTCACCGCCGCCACCAACTCTGCAATCGTGCCAGTCATCCAAGACGGGGATAGTCCACGCCACGAAGAGAAAGTCCGCGCAGCGAGCCAGGAAACATACGACCTGTTGTTAATCGGGGATTCTATCACAGAAAACCTTGAAACAACGCCGTTCCGGCCGGTCTGGGATCACTACTTCGCGCCGCGCCACACACTGAACCTTGGCTACGGTGGCGCCCGAACGGAGAACATCCTGTGGAACCTCGCGCACGGAGAACTCGACGGCCAGTCGCCGCGCGTGGCCATACTGTTGATCGGAACCAATAACTCCGATGACGCCAACTATCCGGTCGTGCATAGCGCGGAGCAAACGGCCGCAGGAACAGCGGCCATCATCGACCTGCTCCGGACCCGCTCGCCACGCACGAAAATCCTGTTGCTAGCCATTTTCCCACGGGAACGGGTCTATCGCCTATCAGACGGAACGGAACTGGGAGACCATCGTGCACGGAGCGCAACCAATGCCCGCATCAACGAACTCTACGCCCAAATGGCCGACGGGAATCACGTCATATTTCTCGATATCAACCATATATTCCTGCGCCCGGACGGGACGATCGACTCGCGGCTCATGCCCGACCTCCTGCATCCATCGCCGGCCGGAGCCGAAGCTTGGGCCAAGGCCATGGAACCAACTCTGCGGTCGCTACTGGCTGACCGCGAAGACCCGCTTCAGACGGAAGGTCCGTCGCCAGGCGGACGGTAGGCTGCGAATCCGCCCATCCGCATGATTCGGCGGCACACCTCGAAACTTGCAAACAGGGCCAACATCGCGAGTGCGAAGCCGATGAAATAGGTGTGCCGATAGATGTGCCCAGTGTGATCGAGCATCTGACCCACCAAGGGCGCGAGGACGACCTGAGCCACCGAGAGCAGCATTATCCCGGCCGACGAGAACTGCGCGAACCGCGCCCGGGGATAAAGCCGCTGCCCCAGCGAGGCTGTCGCAGTGTAGAAGGCCCCGTTCAGGACGCCGTGCAACACGAAGACGACCCCGAACGCGGTCGCCGTGGTGGCCAGCATGCCGCCCGCCAGCGCCAAGCCGGCATACAAGCCCAGAAACACCATGCC
>JBDKHE010000195.1:0-8106 GCA_039797805.1 Verrucomicrobiota bacterium | reverse complement strand
TGCCCATACGACCACCCAGCACGGTGGTACGGATCGTCTCCGGCTCACCGCCGTACAGCCAGTCGGCATCGGTCAGGTTGGGGAAGCCCTTGGCACCCTTGGCATCAGCACCGTGACACTGGGCGCAGTAGGTCAGGAACAGACGCTGGCCCATCGCGTTGGCTTCCTTGTCGCCAGCAACGGCGTTGAGGTCCATCGTGCGGAACTTGGCGAAGATCGGGCCATATTTCTCGGCCGCGGCCTTCTGCTCGGCTTCCCACTGGCCGCCGGACGACCAGCCCAGCTTGCCCTGGTTGTTGCCGAAGCCGGGATACATGGCCAGATAGGTGATCGCAAAGATGATCGTGATCCAGAACATGTACATCCACCAGCGGGGCAGCGGATTGTTGTACTCCTGCAGGGTCTCGTCCCAGATGTGATCGTGCAGCCCCACCGGGCCAGGCGTCCGTGCCTTGTTGTTCGACACCAGCACGAACACGCAGAACGCAATGCTCAGGAACACCAGCACCATCACATAGGCGTTCCAGAAACCGCTAACAAAGTCAGCCATTTTTATTTCCTTCCTTGGTTTGCCCACCCTTCAGGGCGGGCAAGTCGTCCTCGCTGAACGGCAGGAGTGCTGCCTCGTCAAATCCCTTGCGCGCACGCCCGCTGAAAGCCCACAGGGTGATGGCGATGAAACACACCAGCCCCAGGACAGTCACCACCGTACGTACTTCATTGATATCCAAGGTCACACTCCTTCGTTCTTAGAATGCTCGTCCCGAAGCGGCTCAGCTGCCCGAGTTGGTGGCGGGCGCGGCCTCGGCGGTAGGTGCCGGAGCAGCCTTGCCGGACTTCAGCGCGGTGCCGAGACCCTGCAGGTAGGCAATCACGGCGTCGAGTTCGGTCTTGCCTTCGAGTGCCTTGCGCGCACCCTTGATCTCTTCGTCGCTGTACGGCACGCCGACCTTGCGCAGCGCGGTCATCTTGGCCTCGATGTCGTCGATCTTGGCCGGGCGATCAAGCCACGGGAAAGCCGGCATGTTGGACTCGGGAACCACATCACGCGGGTTCAGGAGGTGAACACGGTGCCATTGGTCGGAGTAACGGCCGCCAACACGGTGCAGATCGGGGCCGGTGCGCTTGGAGCCCCAGAGGAAGGGGTGGTCATAAACGTACTCGCCGGCGACGGAGTAATGACCGTAGCGCTCGGTTTCAGCACGGAAGGGGCGAATCATCTGCGAGTGACAGTTATTGCAGCCCTCGCGGATATACACGTCCCGCCCGACCAGCCGAACAGGATCGTAGGGCTTGAGCCCTTCGACCGGCGTGGTGGTCGAGTGCTGGAAGAACAGCGGAACGATTTCGACAAGGCCGCCGACGCTCACGGTGAGGAGCGTGAGGACGATGAGCAAGCCAACCTTGCGTTCGATGATGTCGTGAGTCGATTGAGCCATGATTATTTTTCCTCCCGATCAGGCGTGCGCGCCGGCAGGTGCCAGCACCGGAGCGTCGTAGGCCTTCTGACCGGCGATCGTCTTCACCATGTTGTAGAACATGATCAGCATGCCGGTAAGGAACAGCACACCACCCAGGACACGGATAGCCCAGAACGGATAGCTGGCCTTCACGGACTCGACGAAGGAGTAGGTCAGGGTACCGTCCGGGTTGGTGGCACGCCACATCAGGCCCTGCATCACACCAGAAATCCAAAGCGAGGCGATGTAAAGCACGACGCCGATTGTCGCGACCCAGAAGTGGGCCGTGATCAGCTTGGTGGAATACATCTCGGTCTTGCCATACATGCGCGGGATCAGGTAGTACATCGCGCCGATGGACACCATGGCAACCCAGCCCAGCGCACCAGAGTGCACGTGACCGACGGTCCAGTCGGTGTAATGGGAAAGAGCATTGACGGTCTTGATGGACATCATCGGGCCTTCGAAGGTCGACATGCCATAGAACGACAGAGAGGTGATCAGGAACTTCAGGATCGGGTCGGTGCGCAGCTTATGCCAGGCGCCGGACAGGGTCATGATGCCGTTGATCATGCCACCCCAGGACGGAGCCAGCAGGATCAGCGAGAAGACCATACCCACGGACTGGGTCCAGTCGGGCAGCGCCGTGTAGTGCAGGTGGTGCGGACCCGCCCACATATAGGTAAAGATCAGCGCCCAGAAGTGCACCACCGACAGACGGTAGGAGAACACGGGCCGGCCGGCCTGCTTCGGCACGAAGTAATACATCATGCCCAGGAAGCCCGCGGTGAGGAAGAAGCCCACGGCGTTGTGACCATACCACCACTGGATCATCGCATCCTGCACACCGGAGTAGGCGGAGTAGGACTTCGTCAACGTGACCGGGATCTCGGCGCTATTGACCAAGTGCAGCAGCGCGACGGTGATGATGAAGGCTCCGTAGAACCAGTTGGCCACATAGATATGGGTGGTCTTGCGCTTACCGATCGTACCGAAGAACACGATGGCGTAGGACACCCAGACCACGGTAATCAGGATGTCTATCGGCCATTCAAGTTCGGCGTACTCCTTTGAAGACGTAAAACCGAGCGGAAGCGTGATCGCAGCCAGCAAGATGACAAGCTGCCAACCCCAGAAGGTAAAGGCAGCAAGGCCGGGAGCGAAGAGCGTGGTGTGGCAGGTACGCTGGACGCAATAATAAGACGTTGAAAAGAGAGCGCAGCCACCAAACGCGAAAATAACCGCGTTGGTGTGGAGCGGCCGGAGCCGTCCAAAGTGGAACCATTCGGCAAGGTTCAATTCGGGCCACACGAGCTGTGCTGCGACGATGACGCCGACCAGCATGCCCACGATGCCCCATACCACCGTCATGATGGCGAACTGCCGCACGACTTTATAGTTGTAAGTCTGCGATTGCATGTGAGTCACCTCAATAAAGAAAAACAAAACCCCCCGTGCCTACAAGACAAACCGTCTGCAGGCTTCCGCGGAAGGATACCCCGCGATAAGGGCGACATTTTGACACAGATCAACTTTATTGCGCCGCGGGATCGGCCGAACTCGTTACGCTGTGTGCCTTTCGAGGTTTTTGCCAGATCGTGCGGAGAGGAGACTTTTTCTCTTTTGCCTCCATAACTTAGAGGGCTTCCACCTGGTCGGGGATCACCGTGGTCTTCTATCAGAGCTGTCGACGTTCAGTTTTTTCCGAACAAAAGACACCAACAATTCTGATTTTATTTATATTTTTCGCGCGCTATCCTTCTAGAGTTACCCCCAACAACAGGAGACCCCCCATGAAATCCTTCGCCCTGCTGACCGCCGCGCTCGCCCTTGGCCTGACGCTGGCGACCGGCGACGCGGATGCCGCCAAGCGCTTTGGCGGCGGCAAATCCTCCGGCATGCAGCGCCAGGAACTGAGCCAGCCGAAGTCTGCGACGGCCACCCCCGCCACGCCGGCCCAGGCCCCCACCGCTGCCGCAGCGCCCAACCGCGCCCAGCAGGCCGGCGCACCCGCCGCGCCGCAGGCACAGCCGAAGCGTTCCTGGATGGGCCCGCTGGCAGGCCTCGCCGCCGGTATCGGCCTCGCCGCCCTCGCCTCCCACTTCGGGTTTGGTGAGGAACTCGCCTCCATGATGATGATGGGCCTGATCGCCGTCGCGGTGATGATGCTGATCGGCTTCTTCATGCGCCGCCGCGCCGCATCGCAACAACCGGCGATGGCTGGAGCGGGTGCCGGTGCAGGCGCCATGAACTACACCAGCTCGAACCCCTCCGAATATAGCGGCAGCTCGACTCAGCCTGCTCACGCAGCCGCCGCCGGCGCTGCGGGCGCCGCCCTGGCTGACGCGCAGCCGGCGGGGTCGATTCCGGCCGACTTCGACGCGGAAGCCTTCGTTCGCAACGCCAAGGTTAACTTCATCCGCCTGCAGGCCGCCAACGACGCCCGCAACCTCGAGGACATCCGTGAGTACACCACCCCGGAGCTGTTCGCCGAGATCAAGATGAACTGGATGGAGCAGAGTGGCAGCGCCCAGAAGACCGACGTCGTGTCGCTCAACGCCGAAGTTCTCGACGTGACCGAAGAGGCCGCCCGCTACATCGTCAGCGTGCGCTTCACCGGGCTTCTGCGCGAAGACGTGAACGCGGCCCCGGAAGCCATCGACGAAACCTGGCACCTCACCAAGCCGCAGAGCGGCAACTCGGGTTGGCTCGTGGCGGGCATTCAGCAGAACGCCTGATAGCAACCTGCATCAACCGAACCCCGCCCGAGCCGACGCCCGGGCGGGGTTTTTCGTTCACCGCGCCGACGGCGCGCCCGCGTCGTGTTCGAGCGCGCCCAGGCCGGCCCGCGCTGCTTCGGAGATGGCCAGCACGCAAGGGTGGGTCAGACGCCGCTCCACCGAGATCGCGAAGTACTCGATGCGCACGTCCTCGGCACGCCCGAGCAGGACCAGTTCCCCCCCGGCGAGCGTTTCAGCCTCGATGGCGGTGGGCACCGCAAAGGCACCGACGCCTGCCCGCCCGAAGGCCGTCATCAGGGCGGTATCGTCAAACTCGCCAGCGATGCGGGGGCGCAGCCGTTTGCGGTCCAGCCAATCGACAAACTTGCGACGGATCGCCGAATCCTCACCAGGCAGCAGCGCCGGCAGCGCTCCCATGCACGCGGGGAAAGCCGGCGTCGCCGGGTCGACCAGCGCACGGGCGGCAAAGAAGCTCAGACCCGAATCCCCAAGCAAGTGGTTGTAGGCGCGCACATCCACCGAGGGCGGAATGGGCGAATCGGCGATCACCAGGTCCAGCCGGTGGATCGCCAGCTCCGCCAGCAGTCGATCGAGCCGCCATTCACGGCAGATGATGCGCACCGGATCCACCGGATCGACGGCCGGATGCAGCAAACGATAGGCGAGCGACTTGGGCACCGCATCCGACACCCCGACCCGGAACTCCACCGGCCGCCCCTTTGGGTGATGGCGCAGCGCCTGCTCCAGCTCTGCGCTAAGGGAAAACATCTCGTCCGCGTACTCCATCGCCAGCCGACCCGCGGGAGTCAGCTCGAGGGAACGGCCATCGCGGGCAAAAAGCTGTGTATCGAGGCTCTCCTCAAGCAGGCGGATCTGGCCGCTGATGGTCTGCGGCGTTACGTGAAGCAACTCGCCAGCCTTCACCACGCCACCGCTCCGCGCGGTCTTCCAGAAGTAAAAGAGATGCTTGAGATTCATGGCCGCCACCCCCGAAGAAATGCGCTTTATTTCGATTTTTACGAACCCACAGGGGTCGCCATCAGAATTTACCCGAAATCCTGTCCCTCCAGTGGCAGGCCGCCACGGCCTCCGGCAAAAGCCCGCAGCACCTGCTCAGGGGAGCCCCTGACCCCAGCCTGGAATCCGGTTAAAATCCGTGGTCTTACACGCCATCTGCGGGATCAAACATCCCGCCATGCCCCCAATGCTGCGACTCTCCGAACTCCGGCTTCCCCTCGACCACGCCGCCGACGCCCTGCCCGCCGCGATCGCCAAGCGCCTCGGCATTTCCCCTGCCGATCTGCTGAGCTTCACTGTTTTCAAGCGCAGCTACGATGCACGCAAGGCGACCTCGCTGTCCTTCATCTACATCATCGACCTCGAGGTGAAGAACGAAGCGGCGCTGCTCAAGACGTTTACCGACGACATCCACGTCAAGCCCGCCCCCGACACCCGATACCACTTCGTCGGCAAGGCACCGGAGGGCTTCGGCAACCGCCCGGTGGTCATCGGCTTCGGCCCGTGCGGCATCTTCGCGGCGCTGGTGCTGGCCCAGATGGGCTTTCGCCCGATCGTGCTCGAGCGCGGCAAGGCGGTGCGTGAGCGCACCCAGGACACCTGGGGCCTGTGGCGCAAGAACACCCTCAACCCCGAATCCAACGTGCAGTTCGGTGAAGGCGGCGCGGGCACCTTCTCGGACGGCAAGCTCTACAGCCAGATCAAGGACCCCAAACACTACGGGCGCAAGGTGCTCACCGAGTTCGTGAAGGCCGGCGCGCCCGAGGAGATCCTCTACGTCTCGAAGCCGCACATCGGTACCTTTCGGCTGGTGGGCATGGTCGAGAACATGCGCGCCGAGATCCGCGAGCTGGGCGGCGAGATCCGCTTCGAGCAGCGGGTCACCGAGCTCATCATTGACAACGGCCAGGTGCGCGGCGTTAAAACCGCCACCGGCGACGAGATCGACGCCGACCACGTCGTCCTGGCCCTCGGCCACAGCGCCCGCGACACCTTCGAGATGCTCCACGACAAGGGTGTCTTCATGGAAGCCAAGCCATTTTCGGTGGGTTTCCGCATCGAACACCCGCAGTCGCTGATCGACAAGGCCCGCCTCGGCCCCCACGCCGGCCACCCGTTGCTGGGCGCGGCCGACTACAAGCTGGTGCATCACGCCGCCAACGGCCGCGCCGTCTACAGCTTCTGCATGTGCCCCGGCGGCACGGTGGTGGCGGCGACCTCGGAACCGAACCGTGTGGTGACCAACGGCATGAGCCAGTATTCGCGCAACGAACGCAATGCCAATGCGGGCATCGTCGTGAACGTCGATCCGTCCGACTACGGTGGTGACGCGGCACATCCGCTCGCCGGCATCGTCTTCCAGCGTGAACTTGAATCGCGCGCCTTCGAACTTGGCGGCGGCAACTACGATGCACCGGCGCAGCTGGTCGGCGATTTTCTGGCGGGTCAGCCGTCGACGGCGCTTGGTTCCGTCGAGCCCTCGTACAAGCCGGGCGTCAAACTGACCGACCTGGCGACGGCGCTACCATCCTATGCCATCGAAGCCATGCGCGAGGCATTGCCAGCCTTCGGTCGCCAGATCAAGGGTTTCGACATGGCCGACGCGGTGCTCACCGGGGTCGAGACGCGCACTTCATCCCCGCTGCGCATCACGCGTGGCGAGGACTTCCAGAGTCTCAATGTGCCGGGGCTGTACCCGGCAGGCGAGGGGGCCGGCTACGCGGGCGGGATTCTCTCGGCCGGCGTGGATGGGATCAAGGTGGCCGAGGCTGTCGCCCGGTCAATTGTCGACGCCTGATGGCGAGCCGCTCAGCGGCGGAAGAGGCGGCGTTGCAGCGCGAAAAGTTCGACGATTCCGTAGAGCAGGGTGCCGCCGATGGCGAGCACCGGATGTGTCACGGTGCGGCGCAGGTCTAGCTTCATGTGGGTCGTCGCTCCATCAGTCGAGTGGGTGGGTGTGCATCCATCCGCCATCGAAATAGCGGTCGATCACGGCTTCCAGAATTTCAATCAAGGTTGTCATGGCGCTCCTCTCTCCGTTTGCGTCTGGCAACAAACGGCAGCCTAGCAGCGGATTGTTAAGCTCTCGTTTCGTCTGGATGTCATCATTTCAGGCGATATGCTGCGCTATGCTCCCCTGCGTTAAAGGCCAGATGAAACGGTGCGAGCGGTATGTTGCGGGCGGAAGCCGAGCTGGCGGAACTGGCCGAGCTGGAAGATATCCTGAGCCTTGGCGGGCGGCATCTGACGTCCCGCGAGATGTGCGAAGTGCGCGTTGGCGAGCGGCGCTTTCCGGTGCTGGCCATCCTGCTTGGCAACCCCGATCCGGCCGTACCAGCCCTCGGCTTCTTCGGCGGCGTGCACGGGCTGGAGCGGATCGGCACGGGTGTCGTTCTTGCCTACCTGCGCAATCTCGTCAGCCGCCTGCGCTGGGATCGCCTGCTGCACGCCAAGCTCGAATCGATCCGCCTTGTCTTCATGCCGATCGTCAATCCGGGGGGCATGTGGCTGGGCACGCGCGCCAATCCGGCCGGCGTCGATCTGATGCGCAACGCGCCGGTGGACGCCGATGAGGCGCCGCCCTTCCTGCTTGGCGGACATCGCCTTGGCAACCGCCTGCCGTGGTATCGCGGCGCGGCCGGTGCCGCCATGCAGCCCGAGGCGGCCGCCCTGTGTGCCGTGGTCGAGGAAGAACTACTGGGGCGCGAGTTCAGCATTGCGCTCGATTGCCACTCGGGTTTCGGCATTCTTGACCGCATCTGGTTTCCCTACGCCTCTACGCGGCGCCCGATTCGCGATCTCGCCGAGATGTTTGCCCTGAGCGAAATTTTCGATCAGACGCACCCGCATCACCGCTACGTGTTCGAACCGCAAAGCCGGCAATACCT
>JBDKHE010000194.1:0-2722 GCA_039797805.1 Verrucomicrobiota bacterium | reverse complement strand
CCCGCCCACCTCGCCGACGAACCGAAGGCCTCCCGGCTCATCGGCGAACATGTGCCGCCGACGCCCCTCTACCAGCCGCCTCCGCTGCGCCTGCGCGTCGAGATCGCCCTGGTCGGCGGCTTCGCCCTTCTGCTGGTCGTCATCCTGCCGCTGCTCAACCTGAGCGGGGCCGTCGACAACTTCACCATCAACCTCTGGGGCAAATATCTCTGCTACGCGCTGCTCGCCCTCTCGGTCGACCTGCTCTGGGGCTACACCGGCCTTCTCTCGCTCGGCCAGGCCCTCTTTTTCTCCCTCGGCGGCTACATGATGGGCATGCACCTGATGCTCATGATCGGCAAACTGGGCCAATACAAGTCGGACCTGCCGGACTTCATGGTCTTCCTCGGCCACACGTACCTGCCGGCGTTCTGGCAGCCGTTCTATTCCTTCGCGTTCTCGGCGCTCATGGTGGTGGTGATGCCCGGACTGCTGGCCCTGGTGTTTGGTTTCCTGGCGTTCCGCTCGCGGATCAAGGGCGTTTACTTCTCCATCCTCACGCAGGCCCTGACCTACGGCGCGGCCCTGTTGTTCTTCCGGAACAATCTGCTCATGGGAGGCAACAACGGTTTCACCGACTTCAAGGTGCTTCTTGGCGCCGATCTCCGTGAGGCGGGGACGCAACGCGGGCTTTTCGTGGCGACGGCGGTGATCCTGCTCGTGGTCTATGTCGGCTGCCGCGTCCTGAGCCGGACCAAATTCGGCCTCGTGCAGCAGGCGATCCGCGATGGTGAGAACCGCGTGCTGTTCAGCGGCTACGCCTCGGCGCACTTCAAGCTGTTCATCTTCGTGCTGAGCGCGGCCATCGCCAGCGTGGGAGGGGCGCTCTACGTGCCTCAGGTGGGCGGCATCAATCCCAGCGTGATGACGCCCGACAAATCCCTCGAGGCGGTGGTCTGGGTGGCGGTCGGCGGACGCGGCACCCTCGTGGGTCCGATCGTTGGCGCGATCAGCATCAACGCACTGAAGAGCTGGGCGACCAAGGAGTTTCCGGATTACTGGCTCCTAATTCTGGGCAGTCTGTTCATTTTGGTGGTGCTGTTCCTGCCCGGTGGCTTGGTCAGTCTGCCCAAGCGCCTGGCGCCCTACTGGCAGAAGCTCACCGGCCGGAAACCTGCCGCCGCCAACGACGATCCCGTTCCCGCGGTGAAACCCTAGTCCTCAACCGAAAACCGACCATTACCGATGCCGCACGCCCTGCTCACCGTTGAGGATGTCTCCAAGACCTATGATGGCTTCAAGGCCATCTCGAACCTCAATTTCTACCTCTACGCCGGTGAGCTGCGCACCGTCATCGGTCCCAATGGTGCGGGCAAATCGACCTTCTTTGACCTGATCACCGGACGCGCTCAACCCGACAAAGGGAAGATCGAGTTCGGCGCCGATCCGGCCGATAGCCACGACCTGACCTCGCTCAACGAATACGAGATCAACCGGCTGGGCGTGAGCCGCAAATTCCAGACGCCGAGCGTGTACACCGAGCACACCGTCTGGGACAACCTTGTACTCTCGCTCAAGGGACCGCGCGGTGTCTTCGCCTCGCTCTTCAAGCGGATGACTTCGACCGAGCGCGATCGCCTCGACGAACTGCTGAAACTCATCCGCCTCGATGCCAAGCGCGGCTGGAAGGCCGGTCTGCTGGCCCATGGCGAAAAACAGTGGCTGGAGATCGGGATGCTGCTCGCGCAGGAACCGAAACTCCTTCTGGTCGACGAACCGGCCGCCGGTATGACCGACGAGGAAACCCACCGCACCGGCGAACTGCTGATCAGTTTGTCCGGCAAGCACAGCATCGTGGTGGTCGAACACGACATGACCTTCGTGAAACAGATCGCCCGGGACGGAAATGTCACCGTGCTCCACCAGGGCACCGTGCTCTGCGAGGGCAAGTTCGACGAGGTCCAGTCCAACCAAAAGGTCCGCGAGGTCTACCTGGGCCGCGGCAAACATGGGACGCGGTAACACGGAGCCTGCGATCATGAGTTTTCTTTCATTCCACCTCTTTTCCGCCGTCCGTGTGGTCGGCCGAGTAGTTAGTAATTGGTATTTGGTAGTTAGTGATCAGTCAGCGGTGGGCATTTCCTCGGCTCGAATCCTAATCACTAACTACCAACTACCAACTACTCCCGTCCGGAGCGGCTCACGCTCGCGATCGCATTAACACTTTCGTTGCCTTCACCATGTCCGCCCTTCTCCAACTGACCGGAATCGAAACCTACATCGGTGGATCCCACATCCTCCGCGGGGTCGATCTGGAGGTCTCGCCGGGAGAGGTCGTGGCCCTGATGGGGCGCAACGGCGTGGGCAAGACGACCACGTTGAAATCCATCACCGGGGTGCTGTCCGTGCGCGCCGGCACGATCACTCTGGACGGCAAGGCGATCGAGAAACTTGCCATCGATGTGCGCGCGCGGGCCGGCATCGGCTACGTGCCGCAGGGACGCGACATCTTTCCCCACCTGACCGTGGAGGAGAACCTGCAAGTCGGCCTCGTGGTGCACAATCGCAAGGGCGCCGATGCCAAGGCCGCCCTTGAGCGAGTCTACGAACTGTTTCCTGTTTTGAAGGACATGCTGAAGCGCAAGGGCGGGGTGCTCTCCGGCGGACAGCAGCAGCAACTCGCCATCGGCCGAGCCTTGCTCGCCAATCCCAAGCTCCTGATCCTCGACGAACCGACCGAGGG
>JBDKHE010000193.1:0-7332 GCA_039797805.1 Verrucomicrobiota bacterium | reverse complement strand
TTGCCCCGACCGACAGCCCCCTTTCACCGAAATCCTGACCCTTTTCACATGAAATCCATGCGCCTCTTCACGCTATTCGTTCTCACGCTGGTTGTCGGCACCGGCCTATGGGCCGCAGAGCAGCTCTACACCTGCGGCATGCACCCGCAGGTTATCAAGAAGGAGCCGGGCAACTGCCCGATCTGCGGAATGAAGCTCACGCCCATCCGCGCCAACACCGCGCAGCCCGCCTCCTCCGGCGGGGAGAGCAAAGTCAAATACTACAAGTCCACCATGATGCCAGGCGAGGCGAAGCCCAGCCCGGGCAAGGATTCCATGGGCATGGACATGGTGCCGGTCTATGAGGACGAGGACAACTCGG
Source organism: Verrucomicrobiota bacterium (assembly GCA_039797805.1). GTDB lineage: Bacteria > Verrucomicrobiota > Verrucomicrobiia > Opitutales > Opitutaceae > Lacunisphaera. The sequence continues at coordinate 6,971 of JBDKHE010000193.1, read as the reverse complement.
CCTCGGGCCAGATCCAGATCGACGCCGCCACCGTCCAGCGCATGAACCTGCGGACCGCCGTGATCGCCCGCGGGCCGGTGCGCCGGGAGCTGCGCACCGTTGGCACGGTGGCCTACAACGAACAAGGGCTGCGGGACATCACCACCAAATACGAGGGCTGGCTCGAGAAGCTGCACGTCAACACGACCTGGGCGACGGTCAAGGTGGGTGACCCCTTGTTTGAAATCTACTCTCCGGAACTCTACAACGCGCAGCTCAACTACCTGCTCGCCCTGCGCTCGGAAGGTGCCGAGGGCGGGCCGCTGACGCGGGCCGCGCTCTCACGGCTTCAGCTTTTTGATCTTTCGGAGGACTTCATCGCCGAACTTCGGCAGTCGGGTGAGGTGAAGCGGACCGTGGTGTTCCGTGCCCCCGGTGACGGTGTGGTGGTCGAGAAGATGGCGGTTGCCGGCCAGATGATGAAGCCGGGAGAGCGCATCTACCGGCTGGCCGACCTGTCCTCGGTCTGGGTGCAGGCGCAGGTCTATGAGAAGGACCTGCCCTTTGTTCGCGCAGGTCAGCCCGCCCTGATCCGTTCCAGCTACGGTCCGGAGCGCAAGTTTTCCGGTGCCGTGGAGCTGATCCTCCCGCGGGTCGAGGAACAGACCCGGGCCGCGACTGCGCGCATCGTGCTGGCCAATCCCGATGGCTTCCTTCGCCCGGGCATGTTTGTCGATGTGTCCTTCTCGTCCCAGTTGAGCTCCGATGCCGTGCTGGTGCCGGACATGGCTGTGCTACGCAGCGGCGAACGGAACACGGTCTTTGTGGCGCTCGACGGTGGTTTCTTTGATCCCCGCGAGGTCCAGTTGGGTGCCCGCAGCGAAGGCGGTTTCTATGAAGCTCTCAGCGGGCTCAAGGCGGGGGACCGGGTGGTCACCTCGGGTCAATTCCTGCTCGATTCCGAGAGCCAGTTGCGGGAGGCGATCCAAAAGATGCTCAAACCCGAGGACGCGAAGCCGGCGCCGAGTGTTACGACCGAGGTGCGCAAGGATACGAGTGCTGTGCCTGTCGCAGTGGGCGCAGAGTTGCAGGCCTTGGCTTTGGCGGCGGCCGACGCGGCAGCTCCGCTCGCCGACGACAATCTCGAGGGCTACAAGGAGAAGCTCCCCGCGCTTCGCGACGCCCTGTCGGCCTATCTGGCCGCGGAACCTCATGCCGTCCACGGAGCGTTCGGCGGTCTCTTGGAAAAGGCCGTCGTCCCCGACGACCTCGCCATGGCCCGCGCCGCGTTTACTCCGATCAGCACGGCCGTGACGGATGCGGCCCTCAAGAGCGGCCATGGCTCGGTCGCCGGGCTGCACGCCTTCGAGTGCTCCATGGCGAATGCTCGTTGGCTGCAACGTGACGCCGAAACAAAAAATCCGTTCTACGGCCAGAAGATGCTGAACTGCGGCGAGGAGATTGCCGCACCGCAGCCGCGCGTTTCCCGCATGGCCCCGCCGCTCGATACCAAGATGCTCGCCGCGAACCTTCCCCCGGGACACCCGCCAATCGGGGGCGACATGTCCGTAGTCGACTACCTGCGCTCTGAAGTGGCTGCGTCATCAGCTGGGCCCGTCTCGGACGCCGGTGGTTGCGGCAGTTGCGGCATGTCCGCCGCGGCCATGGCGGCCGGCGAACCCTGCGAGCACGACAAAAAGTAGTCGGCACCTCCTCCCGCGCCCTCCTCCCGTTTCAACAGCCCACGCCTAAACCCACCTTTCCCGTGCTTAAAGCCATCATCGACTTCTCCCTGAGGAACAAGTTCCTCGTGCTGGCCGCTACCGCCGCCTTGATCTTAGGCGGCATCTACGCGCTGCGGAAGATTCCGCTGGATGCGATCCCCGACCTGTCGGACACCCAGGTCATCATCTACACGGAATGGCCCGGCCAGGCGCCACAGATCGTTCAGGATCAGCTGACCTATCCGATCACCACCAAGATGCTCTCGGTGCCATCGGCGAAGGTGGTGCGTGGCTACTCCTTCTATGGGTTTTCCTTCGTCTATGTGATCTTCGAGGACGGCACCGACCCCTATTGGGCGCGGAGCCGGGTGCTGGAATACCTGAGCGGCCTTTCCGGCAGCCTGCCGACCGGCGTTGCGCCGCGGCTTGGTCCCGATGCCACCGGCGTCGGCTGGGCGTTCATGTATTCGCTCAATTCCAAGAACCACGACCTGGCCCAGCTTCGCTCGATGCAGGATTGGTTCCTGCGCTACCAGCTCGCCAGCGTGGACGGCGTCGCGGAGGTCGCCTCGGTCGGCGGCTTCGTGAAGCAATACCAGATCACGGTCGATCCGCACCGGCTGCACGCTTACAACCTGTCGATTGCCCAGGTGGCGATGGCCGTGCAGCGGAGTAACGGGGAGGTGGGCGGACGCTCGGTCGAGATGGCCGAGAAGGAGTTCATCCTTCGCGTGAAGGGCTACGTCTCCTCGGTCGATGACCTGCGCAAGGTGGCTGTTGGCACAGGACCAGGCGGGACACCGATTCTGCTGGGCGAGGTAGCCAACGTGAATCTCGGTCCGGACATGCGGCGCGGCGTGGCGGAACTGAACGGCGAGGGCGAAACCGTGGGTGGCGTCGTCGTAGTTCGATATGGCGTGGACACCCGGCAGGTGATCCAGGCCGTCAAGGCGCGGCTGGACCAGGCCATGAAGAGTCTCCCCGAGGGAGTGACCTACTCGGTCGCGTATGACCGGACGGCGCTCATCGACCGCGCAGTCCGCACCCTGAAGGAGAAGCTCATCGAAGAAAGCGTGGTCGTGGCCCTCGTCTGCCTGCTGTTCCTCATGCACCTGCGCAGCTCCTTTGTCGCGATCATCATCCTGCCGATCGCCGTGCTGGCCTCCATTTCGATCATGTTCGGCCAGGGGCTCAGCGCGAACATCATGTCGCTGGGCGGCATCGCCATCGCCATCGGCGCCATGGTGGACGCGGCGATCATCATGATCGAGAACGCTCACAAGCACCTTGAGCACGATGCCGGGAAGAAGCCCCACTGGGACATCATCCGGGATGCCTCGGTTGAAGTGGGGCCAACCCTGTTTTATTCGCTGCTGGTCATCACCGTCTCCTTCCTACCCGTCTTCACGCTGCAGGCCCAGGAGGGCCGGATGTTCAAGCCCCTGGCGTTTACCAAGACCTACTCGATGGCCGCGGCGGCGATTCTCTCCATCACCCTCGCGCCGGTGTTGATGGGTTTCTTCATCCGGGGAAAGATCCCGGCGGAGGAGAAGAACCCGGTCAACCGCTTCCTCATCTGGCTGTATCACCCCGTTCTCGACCTCATGATCAAGTTCCGGTGGTCGGTGATCATCGCGGCTGCCGTGATCGTTGGCTGGGTGTTCTTCCCGTGGAATGCGATCGTGGAGCGCGTGCTGCCCGATGGCGGCGCCAAGGAGCTCGCTCTGAAGGCTGGCAAGGCTTTCCCCTACCAGAACCTTGGCTCGGAGTTCATGCCCCCGCTCTACGAGGGTGACCTGCTCTACATGCCGACGACGTTCCCCGGCATCTCGCCCACCAAGGCGCGCGAGCTCATTCAGCAGACCGACCAGATCATCAAGTCCTTCGCCGAGGTCCACCATGTGTTCGGCAAGATCGGGCGTGCGGAATCCGCCACCGACCCCGCGCCCATGGACATGATCGAGACGACCATCATGCTCAAACCCGAGGAGGAATGGCCGGAGGTCGATATTAAGGACGACTCCGGCAAGGTCGTGGCCCACCGCCGGCGGAACATCGAGGAGTTGACGACGGCGCTGAACAACGCGGTCCAGATCCCCGGTCTGACAAACGCCTGGACCATGCCGATCAAGACCCGCATCGACATGCTGGCGACCGGTATCAAGACCCCGGTCGGAATCAAGGTTGCCGGCCCGGACCTGCGCGAACTGGAGCGCATCGCCGGGGAGATCGAGGTCGTGATGCGCCGCGCTCCGGGCACGGGAAGTGTCTTCGCCGAGCGCGTGATGGGCGGTAACTACGTGGAATTCGACATAGATCGCGATGCCATCGCCCGCTACGGCCTCACGGTCGGCGAAGTGCAGGAGGTCCTGCAGGTCGCACTTGGCGGCATGCCGCTCACGACCACCGTCGAGGGCTTGGAGCGCTACGGCGTGATTCTGCGCTATGAGCGTGACTACCGGGAAAACCTCGAGGCATTGCGCGAGATCCTGATTCCAGTGCGGACTGGCACGGGCGGTTCCTCCGAGATGGGTAGCGCGGGTGCCGCACCGGCGGCCCAAGTCCCGCTGAGCCAGCTCGCCAAGGTTAAGGTTGTTGCCGCCCCCATGGGTGTGAAGAGCGAGGCGGCGGTGCCTAACGCGTGGATCTACGTGGATGTGCAGGGCATCGACATCGGCACCTACGTGCGCGGGGCGCAGCAGACGGTGAACGACGCCATCCAGCGCGGCGAAATCAAGGTGCCCACCGGCTACAGCATCTTCTGGAGCGGCCAGTATGAATACATGCAGCGGGCCAAAGCCCGGCTCCAGATCGTCGTGCCCCTCACACTGCTGATCATCATCTTCATCATTTACCTCAACACCCAGTCCTGGATCAAAACGTCCATCGTGCTGCTGGCCGTGCCGTTTTCGCTGGTGGGCGCCTTCTGGGCGCTGCACCTGACGGGCTACAATATGAGCGTGGCGGTGTGGGTGGGCATCATCGCACTGGCCGGCCTGGATGCCGAGACCGGCGTCGTCATGCTCCTCTATCTGGATCTCGCCTACGACGAATGGAAGAAGAGCGGACGCTTGCTCACTCCGACCGACTTGCGTGACGCGATCTATCACGGCGCGGTGAAGCGTGTTCGGCCCAAGGCCATGACCGCTGCGGTCATTATCGCCGGTCTTCTGCCCATCCTGTGGAGTCACGGAACCGGTGCCGACACGATGAAGCGCATCGCCCTCCCGATGGTCGGTGGTGTGGTAACCTCCACCCTGATGGAGCTGCTCGTGTATCCGGCGATATTCTATCTGTGGCGCGTGCGGGCCCTGCCCAAGAGCACCCCGACGGAGCCGCCGCCCCCAGCAGAACCCGCAGTCGCGAGCACCTAGCGAGCGACACCACTTCCTGCCACCCATGAAGCCCACCACAGCATTCCTCGCCATTATCGGCCTGCTTGTGGTGGGCGCAGCGGGTTCAGTCTTGTATTCGCGCAGCAAGATGGCCGATGCGCTTCGCTCCCAGGAGCAGTTCGCCCAGCTCACGGCCGGGGACCGGATTCTTTACCTCTGCCGAAAGTGTGATTCCAAAAGGGAAGTGACCTTGGCGAGTGCGACGGACGTAACGGAGCGCTTCAAGGCAGGCGCTGTGATCATCTGCCCTGGCTGCAACGACAAGATGCACGTCGTCATCGACCCGCCCACCGACGCGTCGCATCCGGCCCAAGTCCGCTTCGTAAACGAGAAAGGACACGAGTGCATGTATGTCACCAAGGTCCCGCCTCGAAAGTAACCGGCCGCTCCGCCGGACCCTACGGCGGTGAGATTTCAGTGTCCGCAGGGACAAGCCCCAAAAACAACAAACCCATGAAGACCATCGCAAAGCTACTCATCCTCGCGGGCCTCATTGCAGGCGCCGCTGTTCCGGTCATCGCTGGTCCCGGTCCCGATTACTGGCAACGCATGAAGACGGCCGAGGAATTCGCCAAGCTCAAGGCTGGCGACAAGGTTCTCTACGTCTGCAACCAATGCCAGACCGTGACCGAAAAGACCATCGCCAGTCCCGTCGAGGCGATGGAGCACTGCAAAGAAGGCGCGATGCTCACCTGCCCCTCATGCAAGGAGAAGGTGCGGGTGGTTCTGAAAGGCGCGCCCAAGAATCAATCGGCCGCCCGCGAGGTCACCTACGTCAACGACAAGGGCGAAGCCTGCTTCTTCGTCGCCAAGAAACCCGACAAGAAATGATACGCGATTCTCACCTTGGAGGCAGTCACCCCCTGCATCCATAACCGGCCGAGGGCCGCCCCGTCCTTGAAACGGAGCGGCCCGAGGCCCCCCAAGCCATGAGCGATCTCAACGAAACCTGCACGGGATGCGGGAAGGATTTGACCAATACCGGCGGAATGGCGCGCCTCTACCACGACGGGAAGGCCTATCCGGTGTGCTGCCCCATGTGCATGGACTTGTTCCAGCGGGCCCCAAAGCGCTTCGCCAGCGGCGAGCGCCCTAAGACGATCGTGGATGAGCTACTCGCAGAAATGCAGTGGAAGGAGAAAGGCCATTGGTGACTACCACCCATGAAAACAATCACGACATTGCGGAAATTGCTCCTGTCCTGGGCGGTGTCGCCACCGCGCGAGCCGGGATTCCAAGCGGCAGTTTGGCGCCGCATCCGACAGCGAGCCCAGCTCGCGCCCCGGAAGCCGGACTCACGCCCTCGATAGAAATAGCGGAGGGATCGGCCTGCGCTGGGGCGTTCAAGGGGGATTCAACACCCCGGATCCCTCGTCATGAAAACCGCCGCCAGCCTGTCACTTACCCTGCTACTCTTGGCTGGCTGTGCCACCCCGTTCCGCGCCCCGCCCGATGTCCGCGACATCAAGCTCGAGCGCGTCGGGTCCTCGGTGGTGGAGGTCGAAAAGATATGGCTGGAGCGGAAGGCCGGGCCGCTGACCCTCAAGGGCTACGTGCTGAAGCACCTGACCGCCGACGACACGACGCAGACTCACCTCGACGTGACGCTCTACGATTCGGCCGGGCGGGTGCTCCGTGCCACCGTGGAGCATTTCGAGCCCAGGCAAATACGCCGCCGGTGGCGCCGGCCGGCATACGGCACCTATGAGATCGTGCTTGATCCATTGCCGACGGGCACAGCCCGAATCGAAGTGCGCGCCCATGACGGAGCGCATCCCGGGGCGGATGATCACCCCACCCGGTAGTGCGCGCGGGCGGCAGAAGCCATCCTTGCGAGCGATAGGGTCTGGGCTTCGCGGGTTGTTGGCTTTTG
>JBDKHE010000192.1:0-7330 GCA_039797805.1 Verrucomicrobiota bacterium | reverse complement strand
CCACGGGTTTGTCGTGATCGTCCTGTATTGGGCCAACGCGTTGGGTTTCTTTTTCAACTGGTCGTACTTTGCCCGCATGAGCCGCAACAGCCGCGCCATCACGGCCATGGAGGCGGTGCGCGCCCGGCTGGGGCCGCTCAACGAGCAGGTCTTCACGTGGCTGCAGGTCCCGTTCCAGGTCTTGCAGGCCGGCATCTGGCTCTACGGCCTCGCCATCTTCTGTACGCCTGTCTTCGGCCTCGACCTGCGCGTGACCATTCTGGTCTGCGGCGTGGTTGTGGTGTTCGTGGCGGCGGCCGGCGGTTCTTGGGCGGTCGTCGCCGGCGATTTCATCCAGGCCCTGGTGCTGGTCCCGATCACCCTGGTCGCGGCCATCACCGCCGTGCAATACATCGGCGGACCCGCCCGCTTTCTCGACGGTCTGCCGGCCGCCCACTGGGACCTGACGGCGGCCGCGGCCGATTTCGGACCCTGGTGGATCATTGCGGTGATGCTCGAGAAGATCACCAATATCAACGGACTGAATTACGCCTCGCGCTACCTGTGCGTCAGCGACAGTCGCACCGCCCGGAAGGCCGCGCTGTTCAGCGCCCTCCTCTTCCTGGTCGGCTCCGTCTTCTGGTTCATCCCCCCGCTCGCGGCTCGCGCCGGCGGCCTGGCGATGGGTACTTTCGCCGGCGTCGCCAATCCCGCGGAAATGTCCTACATCATGATCGCCGCCAAATGCCTGCCGGTCGGCCTGCTCGGGTTGCTCGTCACCGGCATCATCTCGTCGACCCTATCTTCCATGGACTCGGGCTTGAATCGCAACGCCGGCATTTTTGTCCGGAGTTTTTATCTTCCCGTGCTGCGCCCTCAGGCCGGCGAAAAGGAACTCGTGTTCGCCGGCCGCATCACCACCTGGGGCTTCGGGGCGCTCGCCATCATCATGGCGCTCTTCTACAGCTCGTGGCGGGACCTCGGCGTGTTCCAGCTGATGATGAACTTCAGCGCATTGGTGGCCACGCCCTACGCCGTTCCCCTCTTCTGGTGCCTGCTCGTCCGTCGCTCGCCTGACTGGGCCGCCTGGTCCACCATCGTGGTCTGCTGCTTTGTTGGCGGCCTCGTCAGCCTGCTGCCCAAGACCGCGTGGGCCGCCGGCCTGACCCCGGGCAGCATCGCCACTTCGTTCGCGTGGGCCAAGAGTCACAGCTACATCGCCATCACCGTCGCCAACGTTGCGCTCGGCTCGCTTTGGTTCCTCGGGGCTGCCGCCTTGGCCGGCAGGCGTGCGCTCCCTGATGCGCGCCGCACCCAGGTGCAGCAGTTCTTCCAGCACGTCGACACGGACATCACCCCGGCGGAGCGGGAGGCACCGGATGACGCGCGCCACCGCGGCATCGCAAAGATGTGTCTAGTCTACGGCGGCTTCATCACACTGCTCGCGGTCATCTCCCCCACCTGGTCAGGGCGGCTCTGGCTGCTCTTCTGCGCCCTCTTCATGCTCGGCGTCGGCGCCGCCATCCGCCGGACCCTGCGTCCGCGGACACCACACCCCGATACCCCCACCCCATGAAACCCATCCATCTCCTTTCCCGAATGACCGGCCAGGGCGCCCGACGTCTGGGTCGCCTCAGTTTGCTGCTTCCCGCATTGTGTTTGGCCGGGCGCGCCGCCGATCAGGCCACCGCGCCCGGCTTCACGCAATTCATCACCCGCTCCGGTGACCGCCTGTACGAGGGAAAGGAAGAGTTCCGCTACATATCGGTCAACATGCCCGATGTCCTGCAGATCATCTCGAACTACCGCTTTGATGGCGAAACGCCGGTCACCCGTCTCCGCATTCCTGACGAGTACGAACAACGCGACGCCCTCCGCACGGTCCGACAGCTGGGTGGCCGGGTGGTCCGCACCTTTGTCATCACCAGCACCAAGGACGGCAATCCCATGGCGATGTTCGATGTCTCAACCCATCCCGTGGTCCCGCATGAGCCCGCCCTGCTCGCACTCGACCGCCTGCTGCAAATCGCCAACGAGGAGGGTGTCCGGCTGCTGATCCCGCTCATCGCCTACAAGAGCGCGTTGCGCGGCGACCCGGACACTTACGGCCCGGATTTCTGGAAGGTTGGCAGCGCGACCAATCTCAAATTCAAGAACATGCTCACCCAGCTGCTCGGCCGCACCAACACGTTGACCGGCCGGGCCTACCGCGACGATCCGGCCGTCTTCGGCTGGCACACCGGGAACGAGCTGGTCATCGGTGACGATCCCGACCGCCGCCGGTGGCTTCATGACATCGCCGCCTACATCAAACAGCTTGCTCCCCATCAGCTGCTCATCGACGGACGCAACAAGCCCAACGACCTTTTCGACCGCTACGATGAATTCGCCCATGACGACAACCTCGACGCCGTCTCGTACCACACCTACGTGAATCTGCCCCAGGCCAACACCCCGGCCGGCACGTTGCGCCTGATCCGCAGCCAGCTCCGCGGGCAGAAGCCGCTTATCGTGACGGAAGTCGCCATGTACACGAAACCCGCGGCCCTGCGCGAGCTCCTTGATGAAATCATTGCTGACGGCACGGTCGGCGCGAACTGGTGGGGCCTGCGCTTCCACAACCGGGACGGCGGCTTCTACAAGCACAGCGACCGTGCCTCACAGTACGAAGACCTGAACTGGCCGGGATTCACCGATCCGGACGGCCAGTTGCCCGAGGTTGACCGGGAGCGGGAGCTCTTGGTCATTCTCCGGGACTATGCCGCCCGCATCACCGGCCGGGCCGCGTTTTCGCCGGAAGTCCCGATGCCCCCCCGCCTGCTGCCGGCCCCGGATCCCGCGCATCTCGCCTGGCAAGGATCCACCGGGGCGAGCGATTACGAAGTCCAACGCGCTCCCGCCCGAAATGGCCCGTGGACCTCGCTGGTAACCGGCTTGGGCGACCATTTGGCAACCTACACGCCGCTCTACAACGACGCCACCGCAACCATCGGCGCGGACAACTTCTACCGCGTCATCGCCCGCAACGCCACGGGTGCCTCGACGCCCTCGAACGTCATCGGACCCCTGCGCCCGGCTCACCGCTGGCTGATCGACGATCTGATGGACGACCGCGAGTGGGATGCGGCGTCCGCCAATCTCCAGATCGAGAGAGCCTACGCCCACGACCAGTATCTGGAGGACATCGGTATCGTGCACCGCGCGAATCCGGCGCAAGCCGGCCGGCTCGTCTATCAGTTGGCCGGACCGGTGCGCAGCTTCACCCTGACCGCCTTCGCCTGCGGGACACCTCCGACATTCTTTCTCCACGACAAATCCGGCGCCCGGATCGAAGTTTCCCCTCAGCGCACGACCTATCAGGAAGGCCAGCGGGCGCGTTTCTCCGCGGAGCTCCCCGCGAACACGGCCACCCGGCTGGAAATCGAGTTTCCCGCCGGCGCCGATCCGAAGCTCGCGATCGGTCGGGTGGAAATTGCCTACGCACCCTCGACATGAACACCCATCGCCGGGATTTCATCAAGCTGGCCGGGGCCGCCGGCCTGTCTCTCGGTCTCGCCGGTCAGGTCGCCGCGTCGCCCGCCAAGGTCGCTCCCGTCAACGCGCTGCCCCGCTGGCGCGGATTCAACCTGCAGTATCTATACCGTACCGGAGACCGGATGCTGAAGCCGAACGAGGATCACTTCCGATGGATCTCCGGCTGGGGATTCGACTTCGTGCGGATTCCGCTGAACTACCGGAACTGGCTCCAGAAGAAATCAGCCCCCGGAGAACTGATCAAACCCGAGGACGCTTTTGCCGTGGACGAAAGCGTGCTGGCCTTGGTGGATGACGCCGTGGGCTACGCGGCAAAGCATGGCCTTCATCTCTGTCTCTGCTTCCACCACGCTCCTGGATACCGCGTTGGCAAAGGCGTGCGCGAGCCGTTCATTCTCTGGCGCGATGCGGCAGCGGTGGAGGCTTTCACCTTCCACTGGGAGTTGTTTGCGCGGCGCTACCGTGGCATCAGCAAGGATCATCTCAGTTTCAACCTCTTCAACGAGGCCCCCTGGCCAAGTGACAACTTCAATGGCGCTTTCTACCGAGATGCGATCACGCCAGCGGTGAAGGCGATCCGGCGCATCAGTCCTGACCGGATCATCATCGCGGACGGCGCCGGCGCCGGCAATCTGTGCGTCCCCGAGCTCATTCCACTCGGCGTGCACCAAAGCGTGCACTGCTACATCCCCGGCAACCTCAGTCACTATAGGGTCGACTGGATGAAGGATCGCACCGACTGGCCCGAACCCCAGTGGCCGGGTGCCCTGGACGATGCCGGCTACCGCTGGGACCGCTCGCGCCTGGATACCTTTTATTCGCCCTGGCGCGATCTGCTCGCGCAAGGTGTCGGCGTCCACATGGGCGAAACGGGCGGCTCACACCGCACGCCCGCCCCGATTCTGATGGGCTGGCTGGCGGACGTGCTCGGCGTCTGCTCCGACCTGAAGATCGGTTTCGCCCTCTGGGATTTCCTCGGCGAAAGCAAATTCGGCATTCTCGATTCCGAACGCACCGACGTCGCCTACGAGGACTGGTACGGCCACCAGCTCGACCGCAAAATGCTGGAACTGCTTCAGCGCGCCTGAAGCGCGGCAACTCCGCGTGATCATCAAAAGGGCGTCACCTGTGTGACGCTTGCGTTGATTGCACGCCGACCCGCCCCGGCTGATTAACAGGTACCGATTGCACGGCGGCATCGCCGGCAAACCCTTCCGCCCACCCGAGCGGCTGGCCCCACCCCTCCCCATCCATGAACCTGCTTCGCTCCCTCAGCCGCACCCTGCGCTGCGCCCTCGTCGTCACCTGCCTGCTTCCGGTCATCGTCCCGGCCGAACCCGCGCCATTTGCCCACTTCGTTACCCGCTCCTCCGACAAGTTGTTCGAGGGATCCGCGGAACTCCGGTTCATTTCAACAAACATGCCGGATGTCCTGCAGGTCATCACGAACACCGGGTTCGAGAGCACCTCGCCCACGCGTCTGCCCGACATCTACGAACTGCGGGATGCGGTACAGACGGTGAAACAGCTGGGCGGACAGGTCATGCGCACGTTCACGATCACGGCCCAGAACGGTCCGAGCAGCGTCCACATGTTCAACGTGTCAAGCTACCCGGTCACGGCCAACGAGCCCGCCCTGCAGGTGCTCGATCGTCTGCTCCAGATCTGCAACGAGGAGGGCATCCGCGTCTATCTGCCACTGATCGCCTACTCCAACACCAACCGCGGTGATCCGTCGACCTACGGTCCGAATTTCTGGACGGTCGGCAGCGCGGAGAATCTCAAGTTCAAGGACATGGTCAGCCAGCTCCTGAATCGCACCAATGCCTTCACCGGCGTGCAGTACAAGAACGACAAGGCCATCCTTGGCTGGCAGAGCGGCAATGAATTGGTGATCGGCACCGATCCCAGCCGCCGGGCCTGGCTCCACGACCTCGCAGCCTACGTCAACGGCATCGATGCCAACCACCTCTTCCTGGACGGCCGCAACAAACCCGACGACATATACGGTTTGTACGACGAGTTTTTTGCCGACCCCAACATTGATGTCGTCTGTTACCACACCTACGTGAATCTGCCGGCGTTCAACACCCCGGCCACAACGCTGCAGGCCATGCGCCTTTATTCGGCCGGGAAAATGCCGCTCATCGTCAGCGAGATCGCAATGTACACAACCGAAGCCGCGCTCGGAACCTTGCTCGACCAGCAGATTGCCAACGGCACCACCGGCTCCAACTGGTGGGGACACCGCTTCCGCAACCGGGAGGGCGGCTTCTACCGGCACTCGGACAACGGTTCGCTGTTCGAAGACCTCAACTGGCCGGGCTTCCCCGCTTCGGCCGGCTATTTGCCCGAGATCCAGAAGGCACTCAACCTGCAGGACATCCTCGCCTCGCGCGCCTATGCAATCCAAGGGCTCGTCCGCCCGCCCCTGCCGGTGCCGGCCGCACCCAGTCTCCTGCCCATCGCGGACGTCGGCCACATTGCATGGGAAGGCCCCACCGGCGCGCAGGCTTACGACATCGAAAGAGCCACCTCACCTGGCGGTCCATGGACCCTCATCAAGGCCGACTATCCGGACCACCTGGTCGTGGCTGACGCCCTGTTTTGCGACGAAACGGCCGACAACGGCGCCAGCTACTACTACCGCGTCATCGCCAAGAACAGCTCCGGCGCCTCCGCTCCTTCCAACGTGGCCGGTCCGGTCAACGTCAGCTCCAACTGGCTCATCGACGACTTCTTCGATCTTTCGCGCACCTCCGCGACCACGAACGTGCAAATCAAGAAGGCCTACAACCACTACAACTACTCGAACGACCTGGCGTTGCTGGTTCGCACCTCCTCGTCTGCACCGGGTGAGGCTGTCTATTGCCTCGACGGATATCTCACGACCGTCACCGCGTACCTCCATCAAAGCACGGTCGCTCCATCCTTTGCCGGCTCGGTCGACGGCATCACCTACACTCCGTTGGTGGCGACATTCCTGCCGTTTGGTTCCCGCAAGATGTACTTCGCGACTGCCCCGCAGGGCTCAGATTACCGATATCTCAAGATCGGCTTGAACTCTCCATCCACCACCGAGGCCGTTGGCCGGGCGGAAATCGAATACACCCAACCCGCCGGAACCGTCCGGGTGCCGCGCTTCGCCCCGCCGGCCGGGACCTATCCCTCGGCCCAAAGCGTGACGCTGACCACCACGACCCCGGGCGCGTCCATGCGCTACACCATGAACGGCAGTATTCCGACCGCCACGGCCGGCACGCTTTACAGCGGTCCGATCACGGTGGGCGCCAGCACAACCCTCAAGGCCGTGGCATACCGCAGCGGCCTGGCTGACAGTTTTGTGAGCACCGCTCCCTACACGATTGGCACGACGCCGCAAACCATGCTGCTGGAGGCGGAAACCCTATCACCCATCGGCGTCGGCGCGGGCGTGTCGGTGGAAACAGACGGACCGGCGAGTGCCGGCAAATGGTCAAAGCTGAACGGCACGGCCGTCGGCCAGTACACGGAGTTCACGACACCGGCCATTCCGGCAGGCACCTATGCCCTCAGCTATCGCTACAAGACCGGCGGACCCCGCGCCCAGTATTCCTTTGCCCTGGATGGCAACCTGCTGGGCGGCACGATTGATCCCTATGCCGCCACCTCTTTCTACCTCACGGCCGAAATGGGTACGGTTTCCTTTCCCACCACTGAAACCCACAAGATCCGTCTCGTAGTTACCGGCAAGAACCCGGCTTCCAGCGGCTACCTGATCGGATCCGATGCCTTCACCTTCACGCCCCTCGCGGCAGTGGCGGCACCGGAATTCAAT